>NZ_JBAMDH010000005.1:0-168190 GCF_036961685.1 Massilia sp. DD77 | reverse complement strand
GCAGTGCACGCACCATGGCAGGTGAAAATCGGTGAGCGCGTCGGTATCGAGGGCCGCATCGCCGTCCGGGAGCGGCGTTGCCATCGATTGCGCCACGGCCGGGTTGGCGTCCTCGAGCTGGGTTTGCACGAAGGCGCGCGGAAACCCGGCGCCGCAATCCAGGCATTTGGCGTGGTGTATGTTGCCGTGCAATTCGAGCACGGCGCGGCTGCCGGCCTGGTGGTGCAGACCGTCGACGTTCTGGGTCAGGATGAAGCCGATCCTGCCGCTGGCTTCCAGCGCGGCCAGGGCCTGGTGCCCGGGGTTGGGCGTGGCCTTGGCCAGCACCGGCCAGCCCACCATGCTGCGCGCCCAATAGCGGCGCTGCACCGCGGGCGAGCGCCGGAATTCCGGCCCCTGGATGGGTTGCTTGCCCCGCCGCGTGCCCTCGCGGTCGCGGTAGTCGGGGATGCCCGACGCCGTTGACAGGCCGGCGCCGCTGAGCACCAGCGTACGCTTGTGCCGGTCGAGGAAGGCGGCCAGTTGCTCGGCGCGATCCTGGACCGTGAACTGGACAGTGGCTTGGACAAAACCGGCTTCTGCCATGTTGCGAAATCCTCCCTATGCATGGGATCGTAACACTCTTGCTGTGGCCCCTCGAACACGATTCCGAGGTAAAACCTCCCGTGAGGAAGTGTACTCATCCCGCACCGGCGGCGCAGTGCACAGCGATATCGACGGGAAGCGCTACCATCCCGACAGGCTGATGTGAGACAGCGACCATGGGCACGAGATTAAGTAGTAAATTGGTTCTCATGCCACGCTGAGACAAAAGAGCCCAGCAAGATCCACGTCCGATCAAGAAGATCAACGGAGGCATTATGCCGCAAGATGATGTGTCGGCCGACAAGAGCTCCGTCCTCGTCAGGTTCATCGAGAGGCTGAAGAAGCATCCGGTTACCTTGATCATCGTCGCGCTTGGTGCCGCCGTGGCCTTCGCTGCTGCTTTGAAACAGAATGTCGAACAACTCGCACCGAAAGAGGACGCGCCGCCCCTCGTTCGGGTCCAGCATTTTCAGGTCAGCGGGGATGCCGTTTCACTCATGCTGATGGGGAAGATAGATGGGAAACTGAAGGATTTGCTAGGTGGACGTCCGATCGTATGGCAGAACGACATCTACCGTGCCGCCGAGGCGTTGCATCGGCGATTCGGCCGCCCCCTCGGCGCGAACAGTTTCAATGAATCACTGTCCGATGCCGAGGCAAAGTCGATTTCGTCCGAAACGCCGTTGATCAGCGGCGCGATGCAGCAGTCGCTTGGCATCCCCGCAGAAGAGGCATTCGCGCACCTCGGGCAACCGATAATGGGAAAGGACTGGCAGATCGCGTTCGTTGAGGAGATGACGCCATTGGAAATTTCCGAAGCCATGGCGAGCGGCGAAATGCAAGCTTCCACTGTGCAGTTCTCGAAGCTCATCGGCTGCGACAAGGTATTGCATCTGTTGCGTTCGACGGATGCCGCGGAGCAGGACCTGTATGCGGAGTTGGCTAAGGGTGCATGTCGTGGGATGAAATTTGCCGTCACTGCACGTTATTTGGATACGTCCTGCGGAGGCCAGGGCTGGGAAGTGATATTGACCCTTCCCCAGATTCGGATGGACGTGCTCGTTGTACAGAATATCAGCGACAAGCCTATAAAAATCAACAAAATAGTGAGCCCAAATCATGAGCCAATGCGAGTCGGCGATGGAACCTTGCTCAAAGAGGATCGACTGATCATCCCGACAGGCCTGTCGCTCGCAAATTCCGGGGGAGCCAATCTGGAGCCTACGCCGGTTTTCCCGCTTTCGAGATTGCGGCCGCTGACCACGGGACTCGACCGATCCATTTCCTTCGTAACCACCCCCGAAATCGACACGGGTGCGGCAGCGGAGGAAGATGCCGTTGCCCCAGAATCGCTCCCGTCCAACGACGAAGCCACCGAAGGGGTGGAGGAGAGCGAGAGCGGCGAATCACCAGGCCCGAACGAATCGGCTGCGCCGGGCCAAGCTTCTTCTTCCGAATCGCTCCCGACAGGCGAGACAGGGACAACTATCGACACTGTCGCAGTCAACGGGGCTGAAGTTCCCTCAGCCCAGCCCGACGGCGAGGTACAGCCGCGCACGGTTACCGTCTTCGCATTGACTGCAAGAGAAATTCTTCAACGATATGGCGATGCCCAGTTACTTGCCTCGAGTAGCGCGAGTATCGCACCTGATTATTTGGTCGCGGACCTCGAGGTCAACGGGCGCAGGATCGCGGTCGACCCGATCTCTGCTGGCGGTACGTATATATCGAATTCATTCCCAGGCGGGAGTTGCCCTCGGTTGTACCTGCTGACGAACGACGGCGCGTTGCGCGGGATTGGGAAGATACTTGTTGGCCGAAACGCGAAAGCGCTTCTCGGATCGAACCGCAGGCATCTAACCGAATGGCCGGAGCAAATTATTGTCAGAGAGCTCGATCCGGAGACAAGCTATCTGCACGACGTCAGCGTCGTCTGTGAACGTCCCGATGGATCGACTTTCAGGGCGCCGGGAACGCTCGCGAGGTCGACGAAACCCGAATATCCACTTACCTTGAAACAAGGACAGAAGATCGCTTTCGGCTTCGCCGCTCCACCGGTAGCCGACGAGTGCGAGACGATCTATGTCGAGGTAAGCGGGTACTATATCGAAACTGCAATCAAGGTGCCCAAGTCCTAGGGAAACAAACTTCGCCGTTTTAAGCGCGCCACACCGTTTCGAGCGGTTCACGGAGGGCGCCTATCTTGCCGATACGGCGATCCCTCCCGCGATCATGCCGAAGGCAAGCACGTGATAAAGATGCGGCGCCTCGCCCAGGAAGGCCGAGGAGAGCAGGGCCGTGAACAGCGGCGTCAGGTTGATGAAGAAGGCGCCCAGGCTAGGTCCCGCGCGCTGCACGCCCGCGCCCCAGAAGCGCATGGCCAGGATGGCCGGCCCGATGGCCACGTAGAGCAGAGCCGCCGCCACCTGCCAGCTCCAGGCGATCTCGACACCCTTCAGGGCCCATTCGCCGCCCGCCAGCGCGGCCGACCACAGCGCGCCGTAGCCGACCTGGGCCAGCAGGAAGGCGGCCCAGTCCTGGCGCAGCGCCGGCACGTCCTTCTGCTGCATCAGCATCCAGCTGTAGAAGGACCAGGCGATCGAGGCCAGGATCATGTAGAGGTCGCCCACCACCAGGCGCAGCGCGGCCAGCTGCTCCAGGTCGCCGCGGCACAGCACCACCAGCACGCCGAGGATCGAGAGCACGGCGCCCGCCACCTGGCGCGGCTTGACCGGCACCCCGTAGAACAGGCGCGCGACCAGCAGCATCCACACCGGCATGCCGGACGCCACCAGGGTGACATTGATCGGGGTCGAGGTTTGCAGGGCCAGGTATTGCAGGGAGTTGTACAGGCCGACGCTGAGCAGGCCCAGCATGCTGTAGCGGCGCCAGTTCGCCAGCACTCCGTTACTGCTGCGCAGGGCGGCGCGGCCCAGTGGCACCAGGATGGCCAGCGCGAGCACCCAGCGGATCAGGTTCAGGGTCATCGGCGGGACGGCGTCGCGCACCAGGCGCCCGACCACGGCGTTTCCGGCCCACAGGATGGGCGGGATGGTCAGGAACAGGATGGTCGAGGGCGTGAGGGCTTGGCGGTTCATGGCGGGATGCGGCCCGCGAAGCGGGCCGGTAGAGCGGGGGAAGCTAGCGCCGGCGCGGCGTCAGCACGCTCGGCAAGGCCTTGGGCAAGGTGTCCGGGAAATCGCGCGAAAAATGCAGGCCGCGGCTCTCGTGGCGCGACAGGGCGCTGCGTACGATCAGGTGGGCGACTTCGACCAGGTTGCGCAGCTCCAGCAGGTCCGGCGTGATGCGGAAGTTGCGGTAATACTCGTCGATCTCCTCCTTGAGCAGCTCGATGCGGTGCTCGGCCCGTTCGAGGCGCTTGGTGGTGCGCACGATGCCGACATAATTCCACATGAAACGGCGCAGCTCGTCCCAGTTGTGGGCGATCACGACTTCCTCGTCGGCGTTGGTGACGCGGCTTTCGTCCCACGCCGGCAGCGCAGGGTTCTGCACCGCCGGCGCGGCCGCGATCTGGTGCGCGCAGGCGCGGCCCACCACCACGCATTCCAGCAGCGAATTGCTGGCCAGGCGGTTGGCGCCGTGCAGGCCGGTGCAGGCGGTCTCGCCCACGGCGTACAGGCCCGGGATGTCGGTGCGGCCGGCCAGGTCGGTGACGATGCCGCCGCAGGTGAAGTGCACCGCCGGCACCACGGGAATCGGCTCCTTGGTGATGTCGATTCCCAGCTCCAGGCAGCGCGCGTAGATGGTCGGGAAGTGCTCCTTGAGGAAGGCCGGGTCCTGGTGGCTGATGTCCAGGTGCACGTAGTCGAGGCCGCGCTTCTTCATCTCGAAGTCGATGGCGCGCGCCACCACGTCGCGCGGGGCCAGTTCGCCGCGCTCGTCGTGGGCCGGCATGAAACGCGTGCCGGCGGCGGCGCCCGCCTCGGGCGGCAGCTTGAGCAAGCCGCCTTCGCCGCGGATCGCCTCCGTGATCAGGAAGGACTTGGCGTAGGGGTGGTACAGGCAGGTCGGGTGGAACTGGATGAATTCCATGTTCGAGATGCGGCAGCCGGCGCGCCAGGCCATCGCGATGCCGTCGCCGGTCGCCGTGTCGGGATTGGTCGTGTACAGGTAAACCTTGCCGGCGCCGCCGGTGGCCAGCACCGTGTGCTCGGCCTCGACGGTCAGCACTTTGCCGTTGCGCTCGTCCTGCACATACAGGCCATAGCAGCGCGGCTGGCCCACTAGATGGGGCGCATTGCCCTGGACGCCCTTGCCGGTGAGCTTGTCCGAAGTGACCAGGTCGATGGCGCAGTGGTGCTCGAACAGTGCGATGTTGGGGTGCGCGCGCACCTTCTGCTCCAGGGTCACCTGGACCGCGTGGCCGGTGGCGTCGGCCGCATGGATGATGCGCCGCTGGCTGTGGCCGCCTTCGCGGGTCAGGTGGAAGCCCAGTTCCGCCGTCTCGTCGCGCGTGAAGGGAACGCCTTGCTCGATCAGCCATTCGATCGCTTCGCGGCCATGTTCGACGATGTAGCGGGTGGCCGCTTCGTCGCACAGGCCGGCGCCGGCTACCAGGGTGTCGGCGATGTGCTGGTCGTGGCTGTCGCCCGAATCGAGCACCGCCGCGATGCCACCCTGGGCCCAGTTGCTGGCCCCGTCGAGCAGTTCGCGCTTCGAGATGATCGCAACCCGCTTGGTTTGGGCCAGGTGCAGGGCCACCGACAGGCCGGCCAGGCCACTGCCGACAATAGCGACGTCATATTTCATGGCAAATGTCATATTTGTACAGAGGCATCACTATAAGCGATTTGCGTCCGGCGCGTTTGGGCGGCAGCGGCGGGCGCAAGATGCCGATACGGTACGACGGCGCACGGATGGGCAGGCAGGCCCGGGCTAGGATCGGGACTTTCACCACGACGAGGATTTGCCATGTCCAGTAACGACACTTCCGCCCACGCCGCCGCGCTCGCCGACAAGATCGGCGCGATGCGCTTCGCCATGTTCACCTTCCGCGACCAGCACGGCCACCTGGCCAGCCAGCCCATGACCAACCAGCAGGTCGACCGCGAAGGCGGCCTGTGGTTCTACGTACGCAGCACCACGGCGCTGTGGGACAGCATCCCCCATGACCCCGAGGTCAACGTCAGCTTCGCCAACAACGAGGACAGCACCTATGTCTCGGTCAGCGGCACCGCCGAACGGGTGGTCGACCGCAGCCAGATCAAGGCCTTGTGGAACCCGATGGTGCAGGCCTGGTTCCCGGCCGGTCCCGAGGACGAGCACGTGGTGCTGGTGCGCGTCGCGCCGCACGCGGCCGAGTATTGGGATTCGAACGACAGCAAGATGGTGCGCCTGTTTGCGATGGCCAAGGCCGCGGTGACGGGATCGACGCCGGACGTGGACGCAGACCACGGCAGCATCCGTCTGTAGGCCGCGCCGGCAGTCTTGCCGCGCTGCATAGCTTTCGCTTACAGTAGGCGTTTTGATACTGGAGCGCAGCATGGAGAACATCCAGCGCCGCACGCGATGATCGGGCCGCTGGAACTGGCGGCCAACGCTTTCACCGCCGTGGCCATCGTGCTGGCGGGACGCAACAGCGTCCACACCTGGTGGACCGGGATCGTCGGCTGCAGCCTGTTCGGCGTGCTGTTCGCCGAGAACCGGCTGTATGCGGACGTGCTGCTGCAGGTGTTTTTTGTCGCCACCGGCATCCTGGGCTGGTGGCGCTGGGTGCGCGGCGACCATGGGGCGCCGCTGCCGATCACCCATGCCGGCCCGCGCACCCTGTTGTGGATGGCGCCGGTTGGCATCGCCGCGACCGCCGGCTATGGCGCGCTCCTGCATTACTACACGAATGCCTACGCGCCTTTCGTCGATTCGGCGGTGCTGGTGTTCAGTGTGATCGCCCAGCTGCTCATGATGCAGCGGCGCATCGAGAACTGGCCGGTCTGGCTGATGGTGAACACGGTCGCCGTGCCGCTCTACTTCAGCCGCGAGCTGTACTTGACCTCGGCGCTCTACGCCGGCTTCTGGATCAACGCGATCGTTTCCTGGATCTGGTGGCGCAAGCTGGCCCGGCGCGAGGCGCAAGCGCAGGCGCAGCTGGCCATCACGGGCTGACCGTCAAGGGCTGACCGTCAAGGGCTGACCGGGGGCAGGTCGCCTTCGTCCTGGTTGCCGCCGGTCTCGGGCGCGCCCATCCCGGTGGCCATCGGGCCAGCCTGGCTGGAGCGGGTGTCCCGGGCGCCGCGGTTGGTGTGGGTCATGGCGCTGTCGGCGGCCTCGCCGGCCATGCCGCCCTGGCTTTCCAGCGTTTCGCCTGAAGGAGCGTTCTCGGTCTCGCCGGACTGGTTGCGGGTCAGGCCGTCGCCGCCGCTGCCGCCGGTTTCCCGCTGGGTTTCATGGCTGGGCGTCGCGCCTTGCTGGCCGGACGTCGCGCCACCGACGCCGATCGTGGTCGACGGATCGTCCTGGCGGCCTGGTGTGCTTGCGGGTGAAGTCATGACGGCCTCCTGTCGTGGGGGAGGCCTATTGTGGCGCGCGCCGCGACGCGGCGCTATCGGCGCGCCGTCGGCGCGGCTGTAGGACTAGGCTGAAGCGGCTTCAATTGTAGTGCTTGTACACTGCGGCCTTGCCGCCATTCTTGATCAGGAACACGTCGTAGGGATCGCTGCGCGGGCCTTCCATGCCCGGCGAGCCGAGCGGCATGGCCGGTACGGCCAGTCCCACGGCCTTCGGTTTCTCCGCCAGCATGCGCTTGATCTCCGCCGCCGGGACGTGGCCTTCGAGTGCATAGCCGTTCACGCGCCCCGAGTGGCAGGAACCGTACTGTTCCGGAATGCCGAATTTCGCGCGGTAGTCGGACGGGTTCTCGACATCCTGAGCCTTGACGGTAAAACCGTTCGCTTCGAGGTGCTTGACCCATTCCTTGCAGCAGCCGCAGGTCGCGGTCTTGAATACCTCGACCACCGGCTGGGCAGCCGCGGCGGCGAGGGGGAGCCCGAACAGCACCGCACTGGCGGATTGGATGAGGAAACGCTTGACCATGCCTGCTCCTGGTGGAATCTGTGAGCCTGCCGGCCTGGCCGGGCAGGAAAATCGCCGTCACTATACCAGCGCGCGGGGCGCGCATGGTCCGACCGCGCCCGCCAAATTGTATCGAAGCGTGTCAGGCCGGGATGGATCGGACGCATGGCCGGGCTACCGCGCGGCGCAGCGGCGATGCTATACTGTACATAAGCACAGTATTCCTCGCCTCCCATGTCCATCCCGCCGGCCCCGCAACCGCCAGTCTTCCTGCCCATCGACCTCGACCCCTTGCCAGAGGACGGCCTGGACCGGGCCGCCGCGACCCGCCCCGAGGCGGGCCTGGGCCGCCATACGCACGACGAGCCGGTGACGGATGCCCGCACCGACGCCGAGCTGGCGCGCGAGTATATCTCGCATGGCGAGCTCAGCCCCAAGTCGATCGCCAACGTGCAAAAGGAGCTGTACCGCTTCCTGACCTGGTGCCGCGAGGAAGCCGGCAAGACCTTCCGCCAGCTCAGCGTGGCCGACCTGAACGCCTACAAGGAATTCCTCAAGCAGCCGCCAGCCACCTGGATCTGCACCACCAAATGGCCGCGCAGCGACCCGCGCTACCGGCCGTTTTCCGGACCCTTGTCCGACCCCAGCCGGCGCCAGGCGATGATCGCTGTCAAGGGTGTGCTGACCTATGCCGAGCAGACCGGCTACCTGCGCCGCAATCCGGCGCGCCTGGTCAGGAATGTGCGGGCGCCGCATGCCAGCCGCATCACGCGCTATCTGACGCCCGAGGCGATCGCGCTGGCGCTGGCCACGGTGGAAGGGCGGCCGGCCGCCGGCGAAGCGGCCCTGCGCCAGCGCGAACGCGACCGTTTCCTGCTGGTGGCCTTCGCCCAGACCGGCGCGCGCCTCAACGAGATCGTCGGCGCCCACATGGGCGCGATCTACAGCGAAGGAGACGGGCGCTGGTGGCTGGACGTCATGGGCAAGGGCGCCAAGCCGCGCCGCCTGCCGGTGCCGCCGGCCATGCTGGCCGCCTTTCGCGACTACCGCCGCGCCTTCGGCCTGCTCGAACAGACCGGGCGCGCCGACCGCATGCCGCTGGTCCTGTCGAGCCGCAGCAAGGAATTCGTGCGCTTGACCGACGAAGCGGCGTCGGAAGCACTGAAGGCCGTGTTCCAGGCGGCGGCCGACGAGGCCGCGTCCAGGGGCGACGGCGACAGCGCATCGGCCTTGCGCCAGGCCTCGGCCCACTGGCTGCGCCACAGCATGCTGACCAACCACGCCAACAACGGGGTCCAGCTCAAGACCCTGCAGGATACGGCCGGCCACGCCAACATCGCGACCACCGCCGCCTACCTGCACAAGCAGGATCACGAGCGTCACGACGAGATCGTCGGCGCCCCGGGCGCCAAGGGACTGCTGTAGGTAGCCCTCAGACGGGAATCGAGGAAGTACCGCCGGCCGCGCTGCCGTAATTCTGTAACTCGTCGAGTGACAGACGGCGGTCGTTGAGGGCGGCAAGGATGGAAGCAAGCTGTTCCGGATCGGGCTGGATGTAGATGATGCGCTGCTCGAGCTGCTTGTCCCAGTAGGGCGTGTAGGGAACGGCCGTTTCCGCCATGACTTTCGCGTCGAAGCTGCCGTCCTGGAGTTCGCCTACCAGCGTGATGCGCGCCGTGTCCGGCGTCGTATTCTTCACGGTAATGTTCATGCTCTTCCTTTCGAATGATCAGTTCGCATGACCCATTGTCCCGCAGCGAAAGCCCGGGCGCAAACCGTCCGCGCCTGCCGTGCGCGCCGTGGCCGCGCTCCCCAGCGAAGGGAGCGGCGCGACGAAATCACGCGGCCAATCCCTGGTCGCCGATTCCGGGATGCCTCAGCGCCGGCCGTCCCGGGCTGCGGCCAGGTCCGAGAATATGTCCACCGGCAGCGGGAACACGATGGTCGAGGTCTTGTCGCCGGCGATCGCGCTCAGGGTCTGCATGTAGCGCAGCTGCATCGCGCCGGCCTGCTGGGACAGCACGAAGGCGGCCTGCTGCAGCTTCTCCGAGGCCTGCAGCTCGCCTTCCGCATGGATGATCTTGGCCCGCCGCTCGCGCTCGGCCTCTGCCTGGCGCGCGATGGCGCGGATCATCGATTCGTCGAGGTCGACGTGCTTGATTTCGACATTGGCCACCTTGATGCCCCAGGCATCGGTCTGCACGTCGAGTGCCTGCTGGATGTCCATGTTCAGGCGCTCGCGCTCTGCCAGCATTTCGTCGAGCTCGTGCTTGCCCAGCACCGACCGCAAGGTCGTCTGCGCCAGCTGGCTGGTCGCTTCCAGGAAGTTGGCGACCTGGATGATCGCCTTGTCCGGGTCGACCACGCGGAAATAGATCACCGCGTTCACCTTCACCGAGACATTGTCGCGCGAGATCACGTCCTGGGTCGGGACGTCGAGGACCACGGTGCGCATGTCGACCCGCACCATCTGCTGCAGCACCGGAATGATGATGATCAAGCCCGGACCGCGCACACCCCAGAAGCGGCCCAGCTGGAACACCACCCCGCGCTCGTACTCGCGCAGGATGTGGATCGCGGCCGCCAGCAGCCCAAGCACGAGGACCAGGAGTCCTCCGATGCCGATACCGATTTCGAAGATCATGCTCATCCTCCCCGTTTATCCTTCCTGCTCGTGCTCGACCGGTTCCACCCGTACCGTCAGGCCGTCGCGGCGCAGCACCCTCACCATCTGCATCGGCCGGAGGGGCGCGTCGCTGACCGCCTTCCATAATTCCCCTTCCAGCCGCACCCAGCCTTCACATCCGCCCGCCGTCCGCACGCTTTCGACCCGGGTCAGGGAGCCGGGCAGGCCGGCGGCCCCGCTGGTCACGGGCCGCCTGCGGGTGGCCAGCGCAACCCGGGCCACGCCCACCAGGAGCAGGGCGCTCATGATTCCCAACGCCAGGACCAGGACCGGCGGAATCCCGAAACCGGGCAGGGTGGTGTCGATCAGCATCAGCGACCCTGCCACGAAGGCCACCACGCCGCCCAGGCCCAGCACCCCGAAGCTCGGCAAGAAAGCCTCGGCCACCATGAACATCAGGCCGAGCAGGATGAGCGCCAGGCCGACGTAGTTCACCGGCAGCAGCTGCAAGGCGTACAAGCCCAGCAGGAGCGAAATCGCGCCGATCACCCCGGGCGCCACGAAGCCGGGATTCATGAACTCGAACACCAGACCATAAATGCCGATGGTCATCAGGAGCAGGGCCACGCTGGGGTTGGCGATCGTGGCCAGGAAGCGGTTGCGCCAGTCGGATTCGATCGGCACCACGGAAGCATCGCGGGTGTGGAGCTGATGGGTTTTCCCGTGCACGAGCAGCTTTCGGCCGTCGAGCTGGGCCAGGAGCGACGGGACGTCGTCGGCGATGAGTTCGATCACGTTCTGCTGCAGGGCGTCGTGGGCGCTCAGGCTCACGGCTTCGCGCACCGCGAGTTCCGCCCATTCGGCATTGCGGCCGCGCATCTGGGCCAGGCCGCGCAAGTAGGCGGCAGCGTCGTTCACCTGCTTTTTGGTCATGGGCGCGTCCGCATTCTTGCGCTCGGGCGCGTCCTTGCCACGCTCATTGCCGCCGCCCTGACCGGGTAGCGGCGCCTGGCCCGGCCCCGGCTGTTGCGGACCAATGCCGATCTCGACCGGCGTGGCCGCGCCCAGGTTGGTGCCGGGCGCCATCGCCGCCACATGGCTCGCATACAGAATATAGGTGCCGGCGCTGGCGGCGCGTGCGCCGCTGGGCGCAACGTACACGACCACCGGCAGCGGCGCGGTCAGGATGGCCTTGATGACGGCGCGCATCGAGGTGTCGAGGCCGCCCGGCGTGTCCATTTGCAGGATCACGAGCTGGAACCGGCGGCTGGCGGCGTCCTGGATACCACGTGCAATGTAGTCGGCTGTCGCCGGACCGATGGCGCCGTCGACGCTCAATAGGCCGACGCTGCGGCCACCCGCCGCGGGCGCATGCGTCCATGCCGCGAACGCCATCAGCGCCACGGCCAGTAGGGACCAGCATTTTCGCCAGCACATCGTTCTCTCCAAACATGCGCATCGACGCCGCGTCATGGCTTTGACCGCTGAGCGTTGCCATCGGTTTCGTTTGCTTGCATGTACGTCCGTGACGAACGCTGCGGAGCGAGTAAGTTCAGTCTACACCGCATTTTTACCATCGGGCGCGTTTGTGCCGCGTCAGCTTCGCAGCCGGCGATCGGCCTACAGTCTGGTTTCAGCGCCGCCGGCACCGGAGTCCGCGCATGGTCCCGTGCGGCAACCAACTTCGAGCAATGGAGCACAACATGAACCAGCAACCAGACAAACGTCCCCGCATCGGCCCGTGGGCGCTGGCGGCCTTGCTTGGGCCCCTGGCCCTGGCCGCCAGCAGCATGGCCAAGGGCGGCGGGCAGCCTGCCTTACCCGAACAGGAAGCCGCCGTGATCGCGCCGGACTTGGAAAGCCCCGACCATCGCGTATACGGTCCGCATTACTACAGCGTGGTGAACATGCCGATGGAGGAGGGCGCCAATGCCTACCTCAACGAGAAGGGGCAGCTAGCCTTTTCCTCGTCCGTCTTTGGCGATGCGGGCTTCTTCGATGGCGAGCGCATGTACTCGCTCGGCTCCCTGGGGGGCGGCTCCACTGTGGTACGGGGCCTGAACAACCGCGGCGTAGTGGTCGGCGACACCCTGGATGCCGGCGAACCCTTCGGCGCACAGCGCGCCTTCGCCTGGACCGCCGCACGCGGCATGCGCGCGCTCCCCGGGCCGCCCGGTGCCAGTGCACGCGCGGTCAACGACAAGAACCAGGTAGCCGGCGCCATCCCGGCGGCCGGCATTACCGCGCGCGCTGTGCGCTGGGATCCGGACGGACGGCTGCGCATGCTGGGGCCGCTCCCGCTGTCGCTGTCCGAGGCCTGGACCATCAATGACGCCGCAGTGGCGGGCGGCTTCGCCGACGTGGCGGACGGCAGCATCCACGCGACCGTCTGGGACAGCGCCGGCCGCGTCACCGACCTGGGCACCATGGGGGGCCTGCGCGGCTTCACCTATCACGTCAACAAATGGGGCGCGGCGGCGGGGGTCTCCGATAACGCCGCCAACGACAGCGAACTCGCCTTCTATTGGAGTCCGCGCAGCGGCAGGGTGCCGATCGGCGCACAGAGCGCCGGCATCCGCCTGGTCGCGGCCCTGAACGACCGCGGCGACGTGGCGGGCCTGACCCAAACCGGCGGGAATGTTCTGCCCTATCTCTGGTCACGCTCGCGTGGCCTGGTGCTGCTGCCGCGCGGCGGCGCACGGCTGGCCGACCTGGTCGACCTGAACAACCGCGGCGAGATGGTCGGCGCGCTCGAGCGCCGGCCGGGCCAGGGCTTCCGGGCGGTGCGCTGGCCCGGGCCGGCCAAGCCGCTGGACCTGACCACGCGCGTCTACCGGGCGCCGCCCGGTCTCGTGATCCATGCGGCGACAGCGATCAACGATGCGGGCGTCATCGCAGCGCATTCGAACGCGGGGCTGGTGCTGCTGCGTCCCGGCACCCGGGGCACCGACGCCCCCGTGCTCGGGCCGGTCGCCGGACTACCCGGTGAAGCGGCGCTCGGCGCCGAGCTGCGGCTGTCGCTCGGCTTCGTCGACAATTCACCCACGCAGAGCCACACGGCCCGGGTCGACTGGTCCGATGGCTGCACTGCGCCGCTCCCGCTCTTGCGCGAGGCGCGCGGCGTCGGCCGGATCGATTTCCAGCACCGTTTCTGCGTAGCCGGCATTCACACCCTGACCGTGACGATCGCCGATTCGGGCGGGCGCCAGACCCAGGTGCGCAGGGAGGTCTTCGTCCACGAACCGGGAATGGCCACACTCAGCGGCCGCGGAGCCCTCGCGGCCGCGGGCGACGCGGCCGGCCCGGCCTCCGGGCCGCTGCGCTTCACGCTCTGGTCGCCGCTCGGCGCGCAGGCGGCGCCCGCTTCGCAGGCAGGCAAGGCAGGGCCGCTTCTGGTCCTGTCCGGCCCGGTGGAGTTCCGTGCCGACCGGATCCTTGCCGCGACCAGGGTTGGACGGGCGGCGCGCCTGGAGGGAACAGGGCGCCTCAACGGACGCCCGGGCCACCGCTTCCAGCTCGAAGCGATTGATGCGGCGGAGGGGAGGGACAGCCTGCGCATACGCATCACGCACACCGACGCGGCAGGCCAAGAAGCCGTCGACTATGACAATGGCAGGCCCGCGAAGGCGAAGCCTGCCGGCGCGAAGGGCGCGCAAGGGCAGGACGAGGTGGTCGAAGGGCAGCTGGCCTTGCGCGACTGAAGCGCACCCGGAGCGGGGTGGCGTGCCAAGTCGCGAGGCAGGGCGCTTCGCCCGGAGGGCCGCGTACCGCTGGACCCTCCGGCAGGCCCCTTGCGGCCTGGGGGCCGGGCGGGTTTGCTATTGTCTCCACGCGAATCCACCGACCCCGGCGCCGCTTGCCGGAGATCCGCTCATGGAAGAGCCTGCCGCTGCGGCGCAAGTAAATTTCCAAGAAGCGAAACTTTGCTCAGGAAACGCACGAGAACTCACTCGACATTAGCAGATATATTGTCGAGTATGCGTCATCGACAGGGAAACGCTTGTTTTTCCCGGCTCCCCCCGGTACATTGCCTTCCTTGCAAGTTGGGGAGGGATTTCAGCAATGCGCGTACAAACCGTTTCCTCAGGCGCGGAAAGCGACGCGAACGAAGATGTGGTGGTCTTCCACGAGGCCCCCGGCAGGCTCGACCTGCTGGTGATCGACGGCGGCACGTCGGTCGCCGAACGCCACTACATCGACCCGGAGCGCGGCGATGTCGTCTGGTTCGCGCAGGGCTTCGCCGATCAGCTGGTCCGCTACGCGGACACGGGACTGGCGCAGCACGAGTGCGCGCACCGTGCAGCCGCATCCTTGCACGAGGAATTCATCCGGCGCGCCGGCGGCATCGAGGTGCCGCTGCACGCGTGGCCGATCGGCGCGATGACCTGGGCCCGCATCGAAGACGGCGAGCAAGGCCGACGGCTTCGGCTGTACAGCCTGGGCGACTGCACGACGCTCCTGTACACGCCGGAGGCAGGCGTGGCCGATCTCGATCCTTTCGTGAATCCGCAGGAAGCCGTGCTGCAGGCCGAGATCGCGCGGCTGCTTGCCCAGGGCGTTACCGACGCGGCGCAGCGGCGCGCACGGCTCCTGCCGATGCTGCGCGCGCGGCGCGAAGCGCAGAACAGCTGGCCGTCGCCGTCCATCCTGTGCCTGAAGCCGGCGGGTCCCTTTGCTGCGCGGACCGTCGAGCACGAGCTGCCGCCGGGATCGTCGCTGCTCGTGATGACGGACGGTTTCTATCGTCTCGTCGAACCCTACGGACTGTACACGTCCGAAGAACTGGCGCTGCGCTGCCTTGACCTTGGACTCGATGCGGTGCTGGACGAGCTGCGTGCGTACGAGCGCGTAAGCTTCGGCGGCGCCGCACTGGCGGTGAAGCGGGCCGACGACGCGTCCGCGATCTTGTGGCAGGCGGTTTGATGGCCAGGGAAGACCGCGCGCCGGAGACGGACAGTAGCTTGCCGTCTCACGCGGTCACAGGTCCCGGCAAAGGCGCGGTGTCGCGGGTAGTCCGCTTCCTACAAGCGGAGGGGGCTCACGCTGGATAGTGCGACACCGGTTCAGTTACCCCTCGAACTACCTGCCAACAGATAGCGCATTTAACATAATATAGATTATGCGTAAAACGGGGACGTGAACACATCGAGCAAAAACGCACTATGCCGGGACGTACAGACCGGCCCTCGACAGCCAGAGATACTCACTCTGGCTTTTTTTACAACTCGACTAGGAGGCACTGTGCGATACCCGAATCTCAGATACGGCAATCCCACCGAAATGGCTTACTACGCAATGGGCGTGCCTCTGCCCGTGCTGGCGCGCCGGCTCCGGCGCGACGAACGCACCGTGCGCGACTGGCTCAACAGCCGCACGCGCGTTCCCTGGTGGGTTCCTGAGATTCTAAGGCTCCAGCACCTAGAGGCCGATCTACGCCACCGGCAAATGGGCATGGGGCCGCTTCCCGCCCGCCTTGGTGTCGTCACGGCCGATGTGATCGCCCTGGCGCCGGTCGAGAAAAAGCCCGCACTCGGCGGGCTATCGGTTCGCGGTCCGGTCCGCAAGGTATCGGGCCAGTAAGTACACGGCCGCAGCCGCATACAGGATGTGAACCGGCTTCACTTCTTCTTGCGCTTAAAGCGGCCGTTTTTGCCGCGCGCTGGAGTGCGCTTCTTACCCATGCTTTTTTCCCTTCAGTTGGTCAACGAGGAACTCGATTTGCACCTGTAATTTCGTGATGCGCCTTTCGAGCACGATGATGTATCCGAACGCCGGAAACACAAGCACGTTCGCATACTGCAGCAGTTCGGCCATGGTCACTTCGCCGCCCCGCGCAATTTGATATACATGCGCTCACCAATGATGAACGACATGCTCGCGCCGCTCAGGTCATACAGGAGCGCGAGGAAGATCGGGTCCACTCCGGCATAGGTGCCGGCAACCGTTGCCGCCACCACGCCGCCGCAGACCACGTACCGGAACGCCCCGCGCAGGTTCACCACCCATTGCGCCGCGCCGTCTGGCAGCTTGTCCAGCTCGGCGAGCGCCTGGACGCGCCGCGTCTGCGCTTCCATCAGCTGGATTGCCTCCCCTACGTTCTGCGGCTGAGCGCCCGCGCTGCCGGTGAACTTGGCGATCAGGCCGCGCAGGCCGTCCGAGAGTGCCGGCACAAGGGCCGGCGCGATCATGGTCAGTAGGCTCATATGGTCAGCCCCACAGGGTGTTTCCCTTGTCGTCTTTCAGGGTCACGGATTGGGATGCAACCCAATCACGCAGCCGAGGGAAGCGCGACAAGATGAATGCGGCGATCAGGATGCCGCCGAGGACAATCAAAGCCTCGCGCGCCACTTCCGGCACGCTCGGCACGATCTTTTTCAGGTTGACAGGTACGGTCATTTCAATGGGTCCAATCGTAGATTGCGCCGCCAAGGGTCCAGCCCTCTTTGCCGGTGAAGTACTCCCCGACGTTGTTGACGCCTCGATAGATCAGGTTGTTGTCGGATGCTGGATTGAACGCGCCACGGAACAAAACTCCGTCCTGATAGTCCGCGATCTGGTTCCCGTCGCTATTCGTGAGGTACTGGTAGAAGTCGACCGCGTACGGCGCGCCCAGCGGCAGCAAATCGAGCGCGACATTCTCGCGCGGCGGATTCCACAGGTCGTACAGGTCGCCACCGATGGAGCCCTTGCTCCCGGTGATGCCCTGGTAGATCGCCGTCGCGCCCTGGTTGATCACGTTTCGGCCGTCCGCAGGATTGACGTACGGCGCGACGGCCGTCGCGGCCTCGCCCAGCTTTCGCTTGGCGAACCACGCCGCCGCCAGCAGCACCACGCCGGCAATTCCCACCGCGATCAGATCGCCCTTGACGCTCACGCTACCACCCCATCTGGTCTTGCCCGCCGTCGAGGTAGGCGTCAAACGGGCTGATCATGCCGAGGTAGTCGGTTTCGTACGTGCTTTCCAGCAGGCCCGGATACGGATCGCTGTAGGACACAAGCGAATCGCTCTCGCTTACCGGCTTGCCGTCCATGGTCGTGAGCTGGCCGTACCAGTTGCGGGTAAAGCCAGTGTCACTGTCGTTGCTCATCGAGTTGCTGAGGGCCTTCCAACCCGCGCCCAGGAGCGCGCCCCACATTTCGCCGTTGATGTTAGTCGCCGGCCGCTGTTCGGGCGTATACATGACGCCGGCCGCTTGGAGTTGCGCCGCCGTCATGCCACCACCGGCCAGCGCCGGGGGATTCGCCGCGGCGCGTGCCTGCGCCTGCTTTTGCACCACCAGATACACGGCCGCGCCGATTGCGGCCACCAGTACGAGCTCTTTCATACGTATTCCCCTGCCCGGTTCATGATGACCGTGTAGTAGTCGCGGGTTTCGGCCGGCGCTGCCGCCAGCCCCTTGCGTTGAACATTGCCGATACCCCAGTTGTACGCGGCAAGCGCTTCGGTCCACGTCCCGGTGGATCGGTACAGCTTCGCGAGGTAGCGCGCCGCGCCTGGCACTGCGTGCTGCGGATCGAGCGCCGCCGCTTCGCTGCCCAGCTCCTCGCGGGCCGTCGCCGGCATGAATTGGGCAATGCCCAGCGCGCCGACGCGCGAGCGCTTCGCGCCGCTGATGACCTCGGGCAGGAACCGCGATTCCTTCCAGAGCAGCCACGCGAGCACCAGCACGGGCACCCCATGCAGGCCCGCCGCCCAGGTGATCAGTTCTTCGTAGGGTGCGGAGCCCGAAGGCCAACCGCCGTTAATTTTGCTAGTCATGGTGTCCACCGCGTCCAGAATGTTGTTCGATTCGTCGTCGCCGGCCGTTGCGCCTTCACTCGGCCATGCGTAGTACATCGCCGCCGCGACGATCACCGCCGCCGCGAGGGCCGTACTGGCTTTCATGGTCACGCCTCACGCATGTTCAGGAATGGCCAGCAGTCCTCCCCATCCTTCGCCAAGAAGAACAGGGCGTAACCCGGAGGAACCGCGAGCGGCTGCGGCAAAGGGACCTCCACGCGGAGGGCGCCGGTCATCGTTGGAATGGTCAGCACCGATGCGCCGACGTCCGCGCCGAGGATTCGCGTGATCGCCTGGAGGGACGTTTCCGCACCACTCTTGACGATGTTTGCCCAGCCGAAGCCAGCACCCGCCACTGGCCCGCCCGGTTTCTTGTTCAGCGGCTTTTTCAGGCTTCCGAACCACGGGAAGTTGACAAGGTCCGGGTCCCCTTCCCATTGCGCGATGCAGATATTCACTTCGCTGGCGATGATCGCCCCTGCAGCATTGATCACCGCAACGTTGAGCTGCTCGACATATGCCGTGGATACCGCGCTAGCCGGATTTGCAAGGCCACCGAAGACCATATAGCCCGCGCCCACGCCCGCGCCTAGCCGAGTGCCGCCCACATAGCAGTTACCGCCCTCGGTGATCGTGCTGTAATCGGAATTCGTCTTGAACGTGCCTTCGCCTGCATACATCGTGTCGTCGCGAAAGTCGAAGTCTCCCGCGAGGATCACCCCGACGTTGCCCGCGCCGGACAGGTCTTTGACGCTCAGGCCCGTGAACTCCTCGCCCCAGACGCCCTGCCCTGGGATCAGGTCGATCACGCGCCCTTTGCTGGTCGTGACGCGAACACGGCCGATGCCGCTGATGTACTTGAAGAAGCGGCCGGTGGCTTCAATGCGCTGCGCGCCGCCCGCCGTAACTTGGAAGTCGTATTGCATGGCTCAACCTGCCTTTCGCTGGAAGGCCGCGAGAGCCAGCACACCGGCTACCGCGAGCACCCCCAAAATAATTTGTTTTTGCGAGTTGGTCGTGCCTTTCGCATCCGCGTAGGCGTCTGCGGTCGCGGCCTGCGCCACCTGATACGCCGATGCCGTTTTCGTCGTGGCATCCTGGTATGCCTGCCGCGCCGTCACAAGCGCGTCTTGCGACATGGTTGCCGCCGCGCTGTAGGCATCGGCCACGCGCTTGCTCGCGTTGTTCACGCTCACGTTCGCCGCGCTGAAAATGCTGTCCGCATAGTTGTAGGCAGCGAGCGTCTGTTTTGACGCCCCATCAAGCGCTTGCCCGACCACCGTCACCACGCCCGCAATCGCGCCGCCGTCGGTGACGTTGGTCACGTTCGTGCTTCGGTTCGACAGGTCGTAATTGCTGGTCGTGGTGGTGTTGACCTGCCGCTGGTCGTTGTTGGTGGTCTGGCTTGTGGTGGTCGTTTTGTTGCTGTCGAAAAGTCCCATTTCTTACCCCTACTTATGCTTGAGGTACAGGTACAGCCCGACGCCGATCAGCACCAGAAATGCCGGGTTCGCCAGCAGGCTACCCGCGCCGGCCGCTACGGCTCGCGCCGTTTCGCGCACGGTCGGCATTTCCGTTTTTGCGTTGGTGCTCGTCGCCGTGCCGCCCCCGATGTTCACCACGAAACCGGAGTTATCGAAGTTGGTGGTCGAGTTGAGCGCCGCCGTCTGGCTTGGCGGCGGCGAGCCCGCAATACTGCCGAGTGCCATGATTCCCGCGCTCCACGGGTCCATTGGGGCCGCAGCCCTCCCCGTCGCCATTACTTGCGCCCCGAGGTGGCGAACAGGATCACCGCGCCGATGATCAGCCACGGCATGAGCCCGCCCAGGCTACCGCCGACAGTCGGTGCGACGGTCGCGGTAATCTGCTGGTTAGTCTGGCCGAGCTGGTACACACGGCCCGATTGATCCACGCCGTAAGCCTGCGCCGGGTCGTACATGCCTTGGGTAGCACGAAGCTCCCGATCCACGTACGCCCCGATGGCATAGCCGGCTGTAGCCTGGATCCAGGCGTCCCAGCTACCGCTTTGCTGTTGTTCGTCCATGACGGCCCCTTAGAACGCGCCGAGCGGTTCCAGCAGTTCGGCCTCGACCGTGATCGTTTCGCCGGCCGAGAAGGTCGCGAGGACTTCCATGGTCTGTGCGTTGCGGGTGTTCAGGACTTGGCTTTGCACGTCGTCCACGATGGCGTCGTACACGTACAACCCGGCTTGCGGGACCTTGCGATATTCCGCCTGGTTGTAGTCGTTCAGCGTCTTGATCGATTCTTCGATCACAATGCCGTTTTTCTTGATCAGCAGGCCGGTCATATTCGCGCTGAAGAAGTGCAGACGCTTGAAGATCGAGCCGCCGTCGGCCGGCGCGAGGTGGGGAATCGGGATCGAGAAGGTCCCGGCCGCGCCGATGGTCAGCGTGGTAGCGTGAACCTTGGCGATCAGGCCCTTGGTCGCTTGCTGCGCCGGGTCCATTTGCGGCGCGTTCACTTCCGCGAAGGCTTCCAGTTGCGGAGCGGTCGCGCCGGCAATGGTGACTTCCAGCTTGAGATTGGAAATGCCGACGGTGGTGTCCAGGCAGCCCAGGTTCTGACCCAGCTCGGTCTTTGCGCGGATTTCGGCGAAGTCGATGGTCAGGAAGCCGGCATTCGCGGTGATGCCGCGATACTGGTTGCGCGAGTCCAGGCGGGGGCCGGTCGAGTCGTAAATGATCTTGCCGTTCGCCTTCAGGACGATACCGGTAATCATGGACTTGGTGAAGCTGGTGCCGCTCAGGCGCAGCATCAGGCGTTCGATGGTGTAGCCCAGCAGGCCGTTCAGGTCGCAGGTTGCGATGCCGTTCGGTACGACGTTCTGGAAGGAGTAGGTACGGATGCGTGCGCCCATGATTCCCCCTTAAGCCAGTGCGTCTTTGAGAACCGGCGCTTTTTTCGCGACGATCACAGCGCCCACCGCGATAGCGCCGGCACTCAGGGCCGGATGCGGGGCGAACTTGTAGACGGCGAAGCAGATGCCGAGGGCCATCCCCAGCTTCATCATTTCCGATTGCGTCAGCATTTCATGTGTCCTTAGTAAAAAAAGTGAGACTTCGTTTAAGAAGCCTCACTTTCTCCAATCGGACGCCGATGCGCGAATTTCTTGCCTTAGGCACGCTCCCTAAGGGGCCTTGCCGGGGACCTTGACGCGCCCGAATTTAATTTCCTTGGTGCGGACATTCTTGTGGATGTATTCCAACGGCTGGAGGGCTTGAATATCGCTCAGGGACACGCCCAGGGCGCGCGCCATGGTCTTTTGATCGTCGTCGTAGTTGAGGAATCCGCAGTGGATTTCCGTGCAGTTTGACCAGAACGCTTTATCAACCTGCGCCGGCCTCTGGCTGGCGCCGATCACGCGCAGCCCCTTATGCCGGCCCACGCTGGTGACCATCTTCCAGCCAGCCGGCGCGAACGATGGCGAGGTGACGAACGCCAGCTCCTCTACCACCAGCCGCAGATCGCCCACAGTTACCGCCGCTTTGCAGAACAGATCAAACTGTTTTTGCCGTACCTTGTCCTCAAACGAGGGCAGGAACGCCGTGCGGAACTGCTTGCCGGTGAGGGTCTGGAGCGCGCTCGCGATCTTCTCAGTCTGCATATCGGTCAGCGGGCCATACTCGCGCATGTAATCCCAGATCAGCAGGCGGCGCTCGGCCTTCTTCAACGCATAGTTCTTGATGTAGACGCCCTTGCCGCTGCCGGTCGCGCCGATGACCGCGATCACATCGGCGTCGTTCGCCTGATTCGTCCTCATGCCGCCGCCAGCGCCCGGTCCTGCGCCTCTTGGAATCCATAGTCCCCCGGCTTGAGCGCCGCCCCGCCTGCCGTGACCACTTCGGCCGGCCGGGACGGCTTGCTGTGCTCCAGCGGCTTGCTGGCGGCGCGCGCCGCGATATCGGCCTTGACGCCTTGGACGGTCGCCCAGGCGATAGGGCCGCACACGAACAGCGCGCCGATCTCCTCCTGATACTTCCCGCCCCACTCGGCCAGATTCACGTTGTACTTCGCCAGCACCGGCCCGAGGGACGCCGACACGGCCTCGCAGGCTTCGGGGGTGTACACCTCGGCCAGCGAGGGGTACAGCTTGCTCAGGATCGGCACGGACACGCCGAGGATCATCGCCACGCCCTGGCGGTTCGCATCGGCCAGCGTAACCGCCTGCGCCTCCTCCTGCGCCGCCTGGAGCGCCTCAGGCGCTTGCGCGGCCTGCTCGCCGTCCAGTTGGTCGGCCTGCAGCATCAGGCCGGCCAGCTCATTGCTTGGGCTCGCGCCCGGTTCGTTTTCGTTGATGTTCATGCGGCTTTGCCTTTGTTCAGGAACCCCAGCGGATCAAACGGGGTTGCGGGTTTCTTCGGTGCCTTAGGCTGCTCGACAGGTGCCGGCGCGGCCGGGGCCGGCGCGGGTGCCTTAGGCACGCTCTCAGGCGCTTGCGCGGGCAGCTTCGCGCGCCACTTCGTGGCGGCGGCGGTCCCCTTCTTCGCGAACGCGGACACGTCGCATTCGTCGCACGACACGGTAAGGGTGCCGGCTTCGTTCTCTTTCAGCACGACAGGATGGCCGCAGCAATCGCAAGGGATGCGGCCCAGCTTGGTTTTTACGGCGGCCATGGTCCTGCTCCTTACAGCGCGCGGATGTGCGAAACGTCCAGGCTGTACACGATGCCGTCGTGATCCATCTTCACGTCGACTTCGCCTTCCGAGACACCATTGACCACCACGCTTTTGTCGGCGACGACGTAGCCGGCCTGCCCCGCCGACAGCAGAACATCGCCGTCTTCGTCCATCACATCGTCTTTCACAGCCACCGATTGCATCGATTGAAAGCCCATTTTTACAGCTCCTTTTTCAGTTGTTGCCAGTTGAGGTAATCCGCGAGTTCGTGAAAGAATTCTTTCACCGGGCCGCGAAGGAAGAACCCGTATTGCTTGACCAGCGCGCACGCGCGCCGCTCCAGTTCAGTGTTTTTGTCACTCATCGTTGTATTTTCGTTTCAGGGTGTTCAGGTGGCTCTCCGCGTGGCGCGGGGAGTGCTTACGGAACAGGATGGCGGCGCGCGCATCGTCGGCGCGGCTCCACGTTTGCGAATCGGGGTTGCCGTAGCCCGCGTTCTCTACCCGGTCAACCTTGCCACGGGTCGCCCTGGCTTTCTTGTGCAGGTCTGGGGCGTTGTCCGGCCGCGTCCAGGCGGGCGCGCCGGTCGGCCGTTCCGGCCACGGCGTACAGTTATTTACACCAGTCCGAGGGAGGGTAAAGCGGACGTTGCCGCTTTCGTTTTTGCCCTCGACTGTCCACCTGTAATGCACCCCCTCATAGACCTCGTTGGGGAACGCTGCAGCGTAGACGCCGACCGGCTTCTTACAAACTTTCTGGCTGTATCGGCCGTTAATCTCCACCTCGCGCGCGGCCACGCGCACGGCCAGCCGGCGACGCGGCACTGTCGGCCCGCCCTGCGCCCAAAGGTAGGCGGCGAAGTCGGCTTGCTTCGCCACGGCCGGGTCGGTAGATTCGATTTTCTGGACGGCAGCGTGCGCCTCGCGCACTGCCTCGGGGGCGTTCTGGAGGGTCTCCGCCTTGATGCGGCGAAGCTCTCGCCACACCCCGATAGGCGCGCCGCCGATCTGCTGGAACTGGCGAATCCCCCAGGCCTGCGACCAGTAAGTGACGCGCGCCGATGGCGTGATTTCGACTTGGCCGAAAGTGTCTGGCGCAACGATGTATGTCTGTCCGCTTTCAAAGGTCTTGTGATCGCCAACACCTGTACCGTCAATGTTTTTGCTCACATACTTGGCAATGTAGCCCGCCGCCGTCCCCTTGCCCGCCTCGATGCGCACCAGCTTGACGCGGTTTTTCTGCGCGCCGGCTTCCTGGCCTTCGTCCAGCAGAGCGTAGTGCTTTACGGTCTCTTCCGCGTCAGCCGAGCGATCGCGCTCCACGAACAGCAGCAGGTGCCAATGCGGGCATCCGTCGCTGTGCGGCTCGGCGATGCGGAACCCGTACGGCCGGATTCCCTGGCGGTGAAGCGCGGCGCGGATCAGCGCCCACACGGCGACGAGGTAGGCTTGCGCGTCGCGCGGGTTCGAGCCGTCATACTTGGCATTCGTGCCGCCCACGGAGTGGAAGCGCGACGGGCAGGTGATCGTCCAGAACAGGCCCACGTGCCGCAGGGTGTCGGCCACCTCTTCAAATCCCCGGATGCGCGTCATCAGCTCATTGCGCCGGTTTGCCTTGTTGGCGGTGCCCTTGTCGGCCAGATCGGCGACAGAGTAGCTCTGGCCGTGTTCGTTGGTCGCAATCCGGTTCTCCAGCAGTTCCGCGTTGGCGCGGTTCTGGCGCTCCTGCATGAGCGCGGTTTCGCGGCTTACATAGGGATCCGTCTTGACGTAGGTAAGACCGAGCTGAATAGCGGTATGTTCAAACCGGCGCTTGAACTCGGTGCGCAGGTGGCGGCGCCACCATGCCTTATCGAGTGCGCGGGCGAGCTTTTCCTCATCGGTGTCGCCGCGCGGCGCGGCGATTCCGCGCCGGGCGCACACGCCCGCCACGGCTGCGAGAATCGCGTCAGCGGTCCCCAGGTCGTGGCAGAAGGCCCAGCACTGGCGCACGGAAACCTCGGCGGCGTGCCAGATCGCGGGCTCGCCGGTGGGCGCGCCGGTATCGGTGGCGAGGGGAATCCGCTCGTCGTCACACAATAGGCGGTCGATCAGATCGACCTTGCCTTGATGCGCCTCCTGCCCGTCGCGAGCGAACAGCGCGTACATGGCGCGCGCCATCCGGGTAGGGATGCCCCAATTCAGCGTGCGCATCAGTGAGCCCGGCTGGAGGTGGTCGGCATCGCGCCGCCCTGCATGCATTTCTGCACCTGCGCCAGATCGGCCATGAGCCGTTCCAGCGCTACCCAGATCAGGCCGCGCTCGAGCGCATCAAACTTGTTCAGGGTGTCGCCCGCGCGTTCCTTCGGCAGCTTGGCCGACATCACGGCCACCATGCGAGCCGCAAGCGGCGCGCGCAGCCAGAACGCCGCGCGCATCGCCTCGACATCGACCGGGCGCGCGACGATGGCGCGGAGGGCCTGTACGCGCTCCTGGCGCACTTCCTCAGGCACGCGCGCCACCTGCTCACAAACTGCGGCGAAGTCCGCCAGATAGGCGTAAGTGTTGATTTCCTCTGGCGTGGCGCGCGGGCCAGCGACGGAGGCCAGCGCGGCCAGTTCTAGGCGCTCGGCTTTCATGGTCAGCGCTTCCGCAGGTATTGGGTGCGCAGCAGGGCCGCAATGGCTTCGTTCGCGGTCTGGCCGCGCGCCTTGCGCTTCGCGTGGAACTGATCGACCAGTTCGGCCGGGAGGTTGACCGTCAGGCCCTTGAGGCCGCGCGCCTCGCGCATCTTGTCCAGGCGCGAGCGCTTCGGCGGACGTTCGCCGGCTAGATCGTGATCCGGCAGCAGATCGGGGGTGGTGGTGGCGTGGGGAGCTTTCATACGGCGCGCACCTGCTCAAGCATGAAAGCCACGGCGTTGTAGGCGCGGTTCCATACTTCGCCCATCGCTTCGCGCTGCTCGGGCGGGAGGGGCATCATCTCCACACCGGCGCGGCACTTGAATAGCTCGGCTTCGCGGTCCATAAGGGCGACGAGCAGTTCCACCCGCGCCGCTTCGCTTAGCTGCAGGGTGACGTTTTTGTAATCTTGTGTAACAGACATGTGGCCTCCTCAGGCGTTTTTGTCTCTCAGGCAGAAGTGCCGCGCGGCGGGCTTTGCGCCCCTTGCGCCTGAGGAGACTAGAGATTTCCGCGCGGCATGAGCGGATATTACAACGCTACGGCGTTATAACGCAACGGCAATATGTGGCGCGTGCGCTGCTTGTCGCATGCGAAACAACGGTGTAAGGTTCGCCCATCGCCGCACATGTGCGGCCTTAGCCCTGAGGAGAGCTATGACTACCATCGAATATTTGGACGCGGTGAAAGCCGCAAAGGGACTGACTTCGGACTATCAACTAGCAAAACTGCTAGGTTTTCCGTTGTCATCGGTGAGCAGCTACCGTACCGGCCGCCGTTTTTTTGATGACGAAGCCGCCTTGACGGTAGCCCTAGCGCTGGGAGTGAATCCGCTCGTCGTGATCGCCGCCGCGAATGCAGAGCGGGCAAAAACGGACGAACAAAAGGCCCGGTGGACGGGCCTCATGGAAAAATTTTCCGCGTCTTTTAACACCCTCCTATCCCAGTGGGACGGGCGTGAACGCAGGGCGTTTGCGCGCGGATAGGTAGTAACGTCCCCGTTTTACCAGTTATAGATTATGCGCTCTTCGGTCCGGTGTGTGCTCGCTCTCGTCCTCGCTGAGCTTGCTCAAGGAATGGAGCCTCTTCCAGGCACGGTACGATCCACCTGGTTCAGAACGTATAGCTGAGTGTGAGCCTCGCGGTACGCGGCTCAACTGGATGAAAGTGCACGTCCTCCTGGCCGCCGGATGCTTCGCCCTCCAGTCGCGACACGTAAAAGTAGTCGATGTCGCTGGCTTTCCGGTCCAGGAGATTGAAGACATCCAGCGTCAGACGCACGTTTCTTCCCAGCCGGTAGCCCAGTCGCCCATATACCATTGCCGTCGACGCAGACTGCACCGATTTGTCTTCCACCAGCGGCCGTGGGCCGAAGTAGCGGATCGTGAGGTTGCCGAACCAGTTGCGCCATTCGGTGACCGTGATGCCGAATGAACCGACGCGGTTCAGTGAGCCAGGAATAAACTGCCGCGCCGGGTCCAGGTCCCGGTAGCGCGCGCGGGACAGCGCCAGGTCCAGGTCCAGCAAAAGCCACGGGCGCACCACATAGTGATTGTTCCATTCGATCCCGTCGCGCCTGCTGGCGCGGCTCGCTTGCGTTTCGCCGGCGTCCCCGACGAACACGAGTTCCGAGGCAATGTCGAGCTGCCACAGCGCGAGCGAACTTTGCAGGCCGCGGATGGGTTCCGAGCGCAGCCCAAGCTCGGCACCTCGGGTCGGCACCAGCGGCGTCACCGGCAGTGAGGGCGTGCCGTCGTTCAGACGTGTCTGCGTCGTGCCGCGGGCATCGTTACTGTGGAATCCCCGCCCGCCATTGATGAAGAACTCGGTATCGCGCCACGGCCCGGCGACGAGCGACAGCTTCGGCAGAGTGATCGTGTCGTGCCTGCGGCCCGAATTTCCCTCGATACTGCTGGCGACATCGAAGCGATAGCGATCGTGGCGAAGGCCGGCGACCGTGCGCAGCCAAGGCTGCCACCGGATCGCGCTTTCGAGATACATGCCTGCACTCATTTCGCGAACCTTGTCTTCGCGTACGAGATCGCTCCGCTTCCTTGCGTTCGAACTGTAGAGAGCGACCGGGTCGAGCCAATCGCCGCGGCTCTGGATGCCGACGGTATTCTGAATTGAGAAACCCCCTGGCCGCGCATTCCACTGGTAGCGACCATTCACGCCTGCCATCCGGCGACGCTCGCTCTGGTTGAACTGGTCGCCGTTTTCCGGATTCTTCAGGAAATAGGTAAAGTTGCTGTACAGGTCGAGCGTCGAACGCATGAGGTAGGCTTCCAGGCTGAGGCGCCCTTCTCCGGCCGGCTTGCGTAGCGCATACGCCAGGCTATAGCGTGAGGTCTCGCCGCCGTCGCTCGCGTCTATCGTCCCGAAGCGGTCCAGTACCTTGTTCCGGACGGCGCGCAGCGGAACCTGGTCCGTGGCGTTCCAGCGGTTGCGGTATCCCATTGCCGTGATCTTGTAGCCGTCCTCTGCGTTTCCGGCGCTGTAGCGCAGCAGTCCTTTGTATTGCCGTAGCCGCTCCGCAACCGCCCATGGGCCGTCATTGCCGAGTCCTTCCACCGCATACAGGAGTGCACCGCCCTTCAGTTGCCGTGCATCGGCCAGCACCGCGCGCCGGTAGCCATTCCTTCCCACCGTCAGCGTTGCATGTCCCTCTTCCATCCGGTCGAGGAGGTGGATGCGCGCGGCGCCGGCGGAGGCAAAGTCGCCCTCCTCGGCAAAATACGGCCCCTTTCGGTAAGCGATGCGCTGGACAAGTTCGGGAATCAGGAAGTTCAAGTCCGTGTATCCCTGGCCATGCGCATGGGTGCGCATGTTGACTGGCATGCCATCGACGTAGGTGGCGAAATCGGTGCCGTGATCAAGGTTGAAGCCGCGCAGGAAGTACTGGTTCGCCTTGCCGTCGCCGCTATGCTGGGTCACGATAAGCCCTGGCACGAATTCCAGGATCTCGCTTGTCCGCAGTGCCGGGCGATTGACAATCAGGTCGGCATTGATTGTGCCTTCGCTGGCCGCGTCGCTCGAGCCGACCGCGTTGTCGTAGTGGCCGGTCACCTTGACTACCGCGACCGGTTCCGGACCCGCCGCATGGCAGCTCGCGCTCATCGCCAGCGCGATGGCCAGGGCCGAACTCCTTGCTTGCATGCCGTCTCCTGAGATAGCTACCGTTTATCATCCGCCGCCAAGCCGGCCGGGCGCGTCCGCGCAGGAACCGCGCCAGTGAGGGAGAACCGCGTCAAAGAGATATACGCAGACTTGCGCATGTCGGATTTAAGAATGCAGCGATAACACGCTTGGCCGAACGACCGACGAGCTGGCGCGACCGGCCGGGCGTACTGCGCGCTGTCCGTTTTTGCTGGCTTGAGATAGGAATGTTTGTATTGCCGAGTTAGAATCTTTGCAGCACGGCCCAGAATAATCCAGCAAGCATTTCCATAAAGGCTTACGTGACCTCCGACCTCGACATGAACGATCGCCTGCGTCACCTGCTCGGACGCACGGCGCTTGGCGACCACGCCGCATTTCGTTCCCTTTACGATGCCTCGTCGGCGAAACTGTTTGGCTTCGCGCTGCGTATATTGAACAAGGACGAACTCGCGGAGGAAGCGCTGCAGGAGGGTTTCGTGTCGATCTGGCACGCTGCGGCCGGGTACCAGCCACACTTGTCGGCGCCCCTGACATGGATGGCGACCATCGTGCGCAACAAGGCACTCGACATGTACCGGCGCCAGGCCGGCACGGCCGACATCGACGCAGAATCGATCGAGACCGACATCGTGCTGGCACTGCAGGACCCCGCCAGCGGGCCGCAGGACAGGCTGCAGTTGTCCGAAGAAGCGCGGGCGCTCGCACGGTGCATGTCGACCCTGGAGGGCAAACAGCGACAGGCAATCGGCATGGCGTATTTCCACGACCTGTCGCACAGTGAAGTCGCCGAACAGCTGAGCCTCCCGATCGGCACGGTCAAAACCTGGATCCGGCGCGGACTGGAAAAGCTCAAGAACTGTCTCACCAAGCGGGCCATGGCATGAATATCGATAACAATCCTGTGTTGCGCGAGCGGCTCGCTGCCGAGTACGTGCTCGGCACGCTCAAGGGCGGTGCGCGGCGCCGCTTCGAGCGCTGGCTGCAAACCGATGCGCTCTTGCGCGCGACCGTCACGCAGTGGCAGCGCCATTTCAGCGGCTTCGCCGAACTTCCGCGCGCGGTCACTCCCCCCGCGCGTGTCTGGACCGGCATCGAGCGTCGCCTGGGCATGTCGCGCGAAGCACCGTGGTGGCAGTTCTGGCGCGGCGCCGGTGCCCGCGTGTGGGGCGGGCTCGCGGTCGCAGCCGGCGCCCTGGCCGTGACCATGGCTGTGATGCTCAAGATCCAGGTGCAGCCGCCGGCGCTGGAGCAGGTGGCAACCCTCACCGACGACCAGGCACGCACCGCCCTGGTCGTTGCCGCCGACGCCCGCCGCGGTCGCCTCGAGGTGCGGGTGGCCGAAGGCATTCAGGTGCCGAGCGATCGCACTCTGCAATTATGGGCGATTACGAAAGCGGGCAAGCCGCGTTCGCTCGGCATCTTGCCGGACAACCGCAGCGCCAGTCTGGCGCTCGACGAGCGTGCGGTCGGTGCGGATGTGATGCTGCTGGCGATTTCTCTCGAGCCGAAAGGGGGATCGCCCGACCCGACCGGCCCGACCGGCCCGGTCCTGTACAAAGGCAGCTGGGTCAGGCTCTAGCCGGGTAGCAGGCGCAGGTCGAACGCACGTTCGGTGAACCAGAATGCGGCCACCAGGATGATTGCGCTCGACCCGCCGGCCAGTACCACGCGACGGTAGAAGCGCGTTGCGCGCAACGCGTAGCTGATCGGCAGGAACGCGGCGACGATGGCCAGCTGCCCGAGCTCCACGCCTGCATTGAAACCAAGGAGTGCGCTCGCCAGCGCGCTAGGCGGCAGTCCAAGATCGCCCAGCACGCTGGCAAAGCCGAAGCCGTGCAGCAGGCCGAAAACGAAGGCGGCCAGCCAACGCCGCGAATGCGTCAAGGGTACGACGTTATTGAGCGCGGCCAGGATCACCGACGCCGCGATAGCGGTCTCTACCCAGCGGGTAGGCAGGGAAACGATGCCCAGGGCGGCAAGACTCAAGGTGATCGAGTGCGCGACGGTAAAGGCGCTCACCACCTTGACCACGTCGACCAGGGCCAGGCGCAGGCTCGATACAGGTTGCCATCCGCCGGCGCGCCACGCCAGCACTGCCGGCAGCAGGAGCGAAAGCAAGAACAGGATGTGGTCGAAGCCGATCCAGATATGCCACACACCGTGACGCACGTAGTTCAGGAAGCCGGCTCGCGGTGCGTTTTCAAGCTCGATGCTCGCCTGCGCCTCATCCCCGCCGAGAACCAGGGTCTGGACCGCCGCACCGCGGCCGATGCCGACCAGGCCCCTGTGCTGGGGATCGATGTCGGCGAACAGGCGGTAGCCGATGGCCAAGGCCCCCCCTGCCTCGCAATCGACACGGAACGGCAACACCGTATAGGCGCCGTCGGTATGCCGATCGATGAGTTGCTCCCCTGCCTGCAAACGGCAGGGACGGCCGCCCCGTTCGATCCTCAAGCGCGAGAGCGCGTAAGCCGCGATGTCTACGTGGCGGGTGCGTACCTCATCCCAGGTGAGCTGACCGTCATTGTCGGCGTCCAGGCCGATCGCATGTTCCAGGTCGCGCAGTGCGATATCCCAGCGCCCTTGGACCGCCACTTCTTCCGGTTCGAGACGCAGATAGGCGTCGCTCGGTTTGTGCGCCCACGCAGGCAGTGCGATGCACAAGGTGACCCAGGCAAGCAAAAGATGGCGGATCATCCGGACTATCCTTTCAAGCGGCTGGCAAGCCGCCGCAAATGCACATCTTCGACCCCGGAACCTCGCATCCAGTCGAGCACCGATCGAGCAGCCGGTGCATCGTTCGCCGCCAGGGCAGCCTCCAGCAGGACGCGCGCATCGGCCGGTTCGCGCTGGCTGTCCCAGTTGCGACGCGCCAGTGCGAGCGCACCGGGTGCGTCTCCCAGCAGCCCGAGGCGATAGCGCGCGTGGTCGCGCAGGTGGACACCATCGCTGCGGCGGGCCGCGGCGTCGAAGCGTGCAGCCAACTCGGCCCGTGCGTCCTTGAGTTCGGCGCTCGCCGGCCGCGACGCCTGCAACGCCAGCGCACTGCGAAGCAGCAGGCCGTCGACGCCCTTGTGCGGCGTCAGCAAGCGGATGGCGTCTTCATGACGGCCGCCGTCCATCAGGAAGTCGGCATAGGCAGCGAGCAGGTAGGCGTCGCCCGGCGCCAAGTCCATGGCGCGGCTGAACCGCCCTTGCGCCGTCGCGGTGTCGCCGCGCCGTGCCGCCATCTCGGCCAGCGAGATCGCGATCCAGCCATCGACGGCGGGATCGCTTCCGCCATCCCTCGCAAACAGGCCGGCCAGCAGGCGTTCGCTCGCGAGAAGTTGACCGGTGACTGCGCCCACATTCGCGGCGCAGCCCGCGGCAACCAATGGCGCGGCCAACGCGGCCAGGCGCGCGCAGCTGCGCCTGGCGGCCGGATAGTCGGCGCGGACGGTTTCGATGGCGGCGCGGGTCAACCACGCCTGGGCGTTATCCGGCTGACGCCTCGTCACCGCCTCCAGGTCGGCCAAGGCAGCATCGAAACGGTGCTCGGACTGCAGAAGGCTGGCCCTCAGCAGGCGCACTTCAGGTGGCGGATCAGCCATATTCCACCATGGAGAAAGTGCCGCCTGCGCGTAGCCAAAGTAGCGCGGATCGGCCTCGCGGCGGCCCGCCGCGATGTAGTGGCGCGCAAGCTCGGCGGCACGCCCGAGCTTGCGCGGTTCCGCAGCCAGGCTGGCGCCGAGGCGGCGCAGCTCACGCTGGCGCGCGTCACCGCGCCAGGGCAGCACCTCGACCACGTCGGCGCCACTTGCCGGCCGGTGCGGCGCCGCCTGGGCCAGCCCCGCACCCAGGACCGGCAGTGTCAACAGCACCGCCAACATGCCCCTGCCCTTCATGGCCCGACCGCCCCTGGCTCGGTGTCGTCCGGCATGGAAGGCGCGCCGTCGTCGAGTGCGATCGGCTCGGTGTCGTCCGGCTGGGCGGCCACCAGCTGACTCACCCGCACGAAGTACGCATCGGTGCCCGCCATCGGCGGGGGCGGTGCCTGCACGGGCGGCGCAGGGTGCGAATCGTTGCTGCCGCCGCAGGCCACCAGCAACAGGCTAGCCGCGACGATCGATAGCTTCTTCATGATGTCCTCCTTATTGCTGCGGCGAGCCGGGCAGCGGGGTCTTCAGGTAGGGGAAGCTGCCGTTGACGAAGCTCGCATCCAGATAGGCGCCGTCAGTGAAACGCAGGCTGCCGGCCGGCGCATCGCCCGGGGCGCACCCCAGGTTCAGGGTGCACAGCTTGCCCATTACCACCCGCAGGGCGATATCGACCACGTCGTCACCCGGCCTGCGCCCGTTCGGGAAGCCCGCGTTGTCGCCGTCGATCACGCCCAGGCGTTTCTGCGCCGCGGGCGCGACCGGAGCGATCGACGTGTTCAGGCGCAGCATTTCGGATGGCGTGACCTGCGCGGGCTGGTTGAGGCCCTTCACACCCGTCAGGAACGCAGCCACGAGGTCATTGCGCGGGAAGTTGGTTGGCGCCTTGGCGCCGGCGCTGCCATACAGGATCTCGACCAGGGCGGGCAGTGTCGGGTTGGTGACGTAATCAGCGAACTGGGTGTCGGCCGAGGGTTTGCTGTGATTGAAGCGGTCCTTGTCCTTCAATCCAATCACGACCTCGTTCACCAGCGGCATGCCCAGGCGCGAGACCTGGGTCCAGGCACCCCCCTCTTTCGAGGCGCTGGCGCCAGGCGCGGGGTTGAGCAGACGCCCCTGGCGCATGCTGGCCGTCGTCCAGCCGCCGATGACGGGATCGTTGCCCGCGGTGAGGCAGGCGATGGCAACCTCGAGCTCGATGCTGGTGACGTTCTTGCCCGCCAGGTCGTCGCGGGTTGCGCGCTCCGCACCCGCGCTGAACTCGACCGCGGGCGCCTTGATGTTGATCAGGTCGAAGGTCTCCCCCAGGTTGACCACGAATGGATCCTTGCGCTGGCCGACGAACATGCGTCCAGGCGTGGAGCAACCAGGGATAGTTACCTCATACACGTGCTTGGCCGCATAGGAGGCATAGTCAGGGATCGACTTGTTGCCGATGTTGTCGACCGGCTTGTCGAAGACGGCGCCACCAGCGCCGGTGAGCTGGGTGCGCGTGCCGCCACGCCGGTCGCCGCGCGCGACATTGACGGTGTAGGTTTCGCGCACGTTCAACCCCGCCGGGTTACGGTCGTTGATGGCGCCGCCGTTGATGACGAGGGGAATGGAGACTTGCTTGCCGCCGACCGTCAGCTTGGTGTCCTTGTTGGTGTTCTGGAAACGGAATTGGAAGCTGATGTCTTCCTTGGCGTCGCCATTGTTGTCGATGTGGATCTCGTACAGCGCGTCCGGATCCATCGCAAAATAGTTGGGGCCGGCACCCGGATCCTGCAGCGGCACGTAGTTCGCGATCATGGTCACGAACGCCTGACGACCGGGTTCATAGCTGCGGAACATGTAGAAGTCGGTCGCGTCGATCTTCGGGTGCTTGGTAATGAACGGCGCCTCCCGGTGGCTCGATGCCTGGGCGGCCGGGCTGGCGAATGCTCCTGCGCACAGAGCCAGGGCAAGCGCCCGGCTGAGCGCTCGCGTTGCGATGAAGGACATGGTTTTTCTCCCGCTGACGTTGATAAGAAGGCATGACTGCATTCTTTATACGTACGGGGCCGCGCACTGGATTCAGCATGCGGAAGAAAAATCCCGAAAATTTACCTTGCGTCGTGTCGGCCAGGCGTTGGACGACCAGGCCAGGCGGGGCTCGCCCGAGGCAGGCTAGGGCCGATGCGGGCGTGTGCCGCCTGGCGCGAGACCGAGTATCCGCAGAGAAACAGACAACGGGATGTTCCGTCTGTCAAAAAAGCGTGCCGCCTGTAGCACACCGCGGGACGCCCGCAGGTCGATGCCCATATCGACCGCGAGGGCTGTGGCTGTATCGGTTCGTTTGATCATTCCACATGATAAGCCTGGTTTGCCGCGCGCACGGCTGATTCGGCATCCTGCCTGCTGAGAGAGCGGGACCGCACGCACGCCGGCGTCGCGCCGGCCCTTCCTCGGCGAGTCGCGCGTATGCAAGCCGAACCTGCTGAGCAGCCTTCGCCGCCGGGATTTGCCGCCCATTTCCTGCTCATTGGGGCACGCGGCGGCACCTCGGTGCTGGTCATGCGTGGCCTTGGTGGGCCGCGCAGGCCCTCCGGTTCAGGCGTTTGCCGCTAGGCTGAGACCCTCTCGCGCGCCGGCGCTTCCCGCCTCGGTCCGGCGCGCAGGAAGCAGGCCGCCACGGCGCTGATCACGATCAGGGTGAGCAAGGATCCCTCTACGCCGAAGGCGCCGCCGGCCAGCCATGACGGTCCGGCCAGCTGGCCTTGGAGCAGGCCGGACTGCGATGCATGGCCCGACACGGCTGTCGAGAACACCTGTCCCACGCAGAAGTTCCAGGCGACGTGGCTGGCGATGCACAGCCACAGCGTCCGGGTGCGCATGTAGATCGCCGCCTGCAGCACACCATAGGCCGCCAGCGCGGCCACGGCGACAGGGCCGACGCCCTCGTTCGGCAAGTGCGCAAGGGCGAACACCATGGCCGAGACGACGATGGCCCGCATGCTGCCGATCGCCTGCTCGGTAATCCGGAACACGATGCCGCGAAATACCGATTCTTCCGCGAGACCGACCAATAGCAATTCCGCCAGGGGCAGGAACAGCAGCGGCGTGATCCCGTTGACGCCGTCCAGCCGGTACACGCCGAGCAGTGCCAGCACGGCGAAGACCGTGCACACCATCCCTGCTCCCAGTCCCAGCCCCAGGGCGCTGTCACGCGCGGCGCCGGCGGCGGCGAACTCCGTCAGCGCACGCTTCTCGATACGGTGTGCAAAAAACCGGTAAGCCAGGAAGGAGAGCAGCGCCGCCAGCAGTTGCGGCCACACCACCCGGTACGGCTTGTCGACCAGGTGATGGACCAGGATCATGGTGAGCGGCACCGGCGCGAAGCTCAGCACGGCGCCGGTCACGATGCTGATGAAAGGATGGGCGTTGAAGCGCCTGCCTTGCGGCGCCGTGGCGGCGGAGATGGCGGTGGTGTCGTGCATGGACAAATCTCCTGTCGAGTACAGCAAACAATACTTATGCGGACGCCCTCTTGCCTGCCCTGCGCGCGGCTGCCGCTTTCGGCGGCGCGGTGTGCGCTTCGCCTTCCTGCAAGCGCAGGCGCGCGGATTCGATGCGCTCGCTGAACGGTCGCCGGCCGAGCGCGTCGATCGCCTGGGCCAGCGCCAGCGACAGCGGCGTGTCCAGATCGGCGTCCAGGCTGTCGGCCGCCAGCTTGGTGGCGCGCCAGCATGCCTGCACCCGTGGCAGCAGCGCACTGCCGGCCGCGCTCAGACTCACCACGCGCTGGCGCGCATCATGTTCGCCCGGTGCGATCCGGATCAGCCCTTGCTTCTGCATCAGGGCCACGGTCTGGGTCGCCGCAGGCTGGGTAATGCCCGACCGTGCGGCGATCTCGCCGATGGTGACTGCCTCGCGCGCCGCCAGGACGCGCATCACCGGCGTATAACGCGGCCGGTATTCGGGCAGGTCCGCGGCCACGTACGCCTCCTCGACTGCACTGTCGAGCAGTTCGATCAGATGGCGCAATTGGGTTCCGAGTCCTTGTTTCATAGAATGAATCATATCAGTGCTTATATAAGCGGTAAAGTAAATGCCCGGCCCGCACGCATTTCATGCTTGGAGGGTGGGATTCGGGCTGGTGAGGGCGGTCGAGCGACCGCCGAAGCGGCTAGGCTGCGCTGAGCTCGACGCGGTTGCGGCCGCGCTCCTTCGCACGGTAAAGCGCCTCGTCGGCGCGCACCAGGAGGGCATCCAGGGTATCGCCCTCCGCGCCCAGTTGCGCGACGCCGACGCTGATGCGCACCACCAGTCCTGCCGGCAGGTCGCCGCAATCGATGCGCTCGACCGCCTCGCGCAGCCGCTCGGCCGCGCGCAGCGCATCGAGTTCGCCCGCGCCGCGCAGCACGACGATGAACTCCTCGCCGCCGGTGCGGCCGACCGCATCGCCGGGACGCAGCGCGCCGCGCAGGGCGTGGCCGACCCGCTGCAGCACCACGTCGCCGAGCGCGTGGCCGTAACGGTCGTTGATGCGCTTGAAGTAATCGATGTCGAGCGCCGCGACCGACAGCGCGCCGCCCTCTTTCCTGGCGCCGGCGAAGGCCTCCGCCGCGAGCGCCATCAGGCTGCGCCGGTTCGGCAAGCGCGTGAGTTCATCGGTCATCGCCAGGTCGCGCATGCGCAGCCCGATCCTGCGCTGGCGCAGGCCAAGGATGCACAGCACCACGATCGCCGCCGCGCTCGCGGCGAGCGCCGCCAGCTGCCAGCGGCGGATCGACCTGCCCTTATCGAGCTCGATGCGCTGCACCGCATTCTGGTACTGCAGCCCGGCGTTGCGCAGGCGCGCTTGCTCGGACTCGAACTGGACGCGCAGGCGGGTCGTGCGTTCGTCCAGCATCCGCTTGTGCAGCGCCGCCTGCACGGCCATCATGCGCGCCTGCGCCGCGTAGGCGGCCTTCCAGTTGCCCAGGGCTTCGTGGGTCCTGGCCTGCTCCTCATAGATCTTCTGCAGGAAGCGGTCGTTACGCTCTGTTTCGAAGTGCTGCTGCGCCGCCTGCAAATCCGCCAGCGCCTGCGTATGGCGGCCGGCACGCCGCAAGGCGCCGCCCCGCGAGAGCCGGATCGCTGCGACCAGGCCCGGATCGGACTGGGGCAGGCCGGACGCGATCCGCAGCGCACCATCCAGCATGGCGAGGGCCGCGGCGTGCTCTCCCGTCTTGGACAGGACCACCGCATAGGCCCGCTGGTCGGTTGCGATATCCCCGGCCACACCGAGTTCCTTGTCGATCTTGAGGGCCAGCGCGAAATGTTCGCGCGCCTGCGCCAGGTCGCCCTTGTTTTCGCTGGTGCTGGCGATGTTGAAGTGCGCGGTCGCGGCGGCCTTGCGCTTGTTCGCCTTCTCGCTGGCGAGCAGCAGTTCGCGATAGCGCTCCAGGGCGCTGTCGTATTCGCCGACATTGCGGTCGGCATACAGATTGGCCAGGGCGTTCAGGACGTAGCGCTGGTTGTTGTCGTTGCCCAGCTTGCGTTCCAGGTCGTAGCTGGCTTTCAGGTCCTCGATGGCGCCGCCATACAGTCCGCGCAGGTAACGCTGTTCGCCGCGCAGCGCCAATGCCCGCGCCAGCACCGTATCGTCGCCGAGCCGCCTGCCCGCCTCGACACCGCTTTCGTAGTCGGCCAGCGCTTCGTCCTGCCGGTTCAGCTGCTCGTAGGCGTAGCCGCGGCAGACCTGCAGGCCCGGATCGGCGGCTCCCGCTTCACGGACCAGCGCCAGCGCTTTCTCGGGCGCGGTGACGCCGAGCAGCCAGCAGCTGCGCCGCCGGATCGCCTGGAGCGCGGCCGCGTCCTGCCGCGCGCCCGCGTCAAGCGCCAGGCGCTCGAACAGGGCCAGCGCACGAGCGGGGTCGGTTTCGCCGATCCGGTCGGCCTCGCGCAGCGCCGCATCAATGCCGGCATGCGCCGAAGCTGTCAGGCCGAGACTGGCAAAAACGAGGAGGAGGCTGCGGACGGCGCGGCGGGCGGTGGAAGGCATCAGGAAGGGCGTTTAGTGTTTACATGCAATATACATGAGCTTAGAGCAATAGCTCAACCACTCGAGCAGCTCCCTTCCCTTGCGCCGCGCCTATCCGGGCGGCGGCGCGGGCAGGAAGGCCGACAGGCGGATCTCCCCGAACTGCCGCAACAGTGAGCCCGCCGCCTGGGCCAGGGCGACGTTCAGGGTGCCCGTGATCGCTTCTTCGACGGCGCAGCCGGGATGGTCGACGCTGGGGCCGATGGCAAAGATCACGGGCTCCTCGAGCGCGCGGTAGACATCCAGCACGGTGATCGTGTCGGGGTCGGCGGCCAGGGTCCAGCCCCCGCCGCGTCCGCCCGCGGACTGGACGTAGCCGGCCGTGCGCAGTCCGGCCATCATCCTGCGCACCAGTACGGGATTCGTATCCAGCATGGCCGCGATTTCCTCGGAACTGGCGGCGCCTTTCCGGCCATGCAGGTGGATGAGGACATGCAGCATCCTCGACAGGCGAAAATCATTTCTCATTGTTAAGCTCTCCCGGCCGGCAGGATAGCGCAACTTGATGAGTTGCGATATAGCGTGGAGATTTCGCAACTCGACGAGTTGCAAGAGCGTGCAAGAGCTGGGTGAACCGTCGCCGCAGCATGGCTCGCACCGGGCTCCGCCACTCCTGGAGTTACGAGGGCTGTGCGCGGGTCGCCGAGTCCGACACCTCGTAAGCTGCAGAAAAGTAGAGGCAGAAACCGCAACTCGTCGAGTACCAGAAAGCGTGGAATGCGCAACTCGTCGAGTTTCAGTAGGCAATCTTGAGCTAGCTCAAGGCGTCCTCAACAACTCTCCTGGCCCCGTCCCGCGCCGCACGGTTCGATTTGACGGGTTTTCAAAATCGGCATATATTTTCTCGGGTTCCGAATGGAAACGTTTCCAGCACCAGCTTTCTCGAGAATTCTCAGAACCAACCGCGCAGTTGGACCCAGTGTGGAGCGCCCCCAGCGGCTGCATCCACTTTTCTTTGGAGTTAATAGAGGAGTCGAAGTGAATAAGCATAAGCAAAATCATCACTTTAAATGGAAACCTTTCCAGACAATGGCCGCCGGTTTGCTGCTGGCCTGGGGCGCCCAGGCCACGGCGAGCGTTACCAATCCGGCAATCGGCCAGCTGCTGTGGTCCGAGGAGTTCAACGGCAGCAGCTTGAACTCGAGCGCCTGGACCGCCACCGACGGCAACGGCTGCCAGATCAACCTTTGTGGCTACGGCAATGCGGAGCTCCAGTACTACAGCCCGAACAACGTCTCGATCGCCAACGTGCCCTTCGAATCCGGCACCCGCGCCCTGGCCATCCAGGCCCGCAGCCAGACGGTCGGCAGCAATGTCTTCACGTCCGGGAAGATCGATACCAAGGGCAAGGTCCAGGTGCAGTACGGCATGGTCGAAGTTCGCATGAGCACGCCCAATATCGCCACCGGACTCTGGCCGGCCGCCTGGATGCTGGGCGTGAGCCCGCAGACCTGGCCGCGCAACGGCGAGATCGACATCATGGAAATGGGCCACAAGGCCTCGGTGCGCGCGGCGGCCGGCTCGCCATCGGCGAACAACTTCGTCGGCTCCAATGTGATCACCTGGCAGCAGGCCGCCTGCGTGCCGGGCAATGAGAGCTGCGCCGCGTCGACCGCCTGGCAGACCAAGAACTGGTACGTGCCCTCGACCTCGCTCGCCAACCGCTTCGTCACCTACCGGCTGTACTGGACCGAGAGCGAAATGCGCTTCACCGTGGTCGACAATGGCGTCGAGCGGAATATGTACGATGCGCCGCTGCCGGTCAATTCCACGGCCCTGCAGGCCCCCTTCTACCTGCTGCTGAACCTGGCGGTAGGCGGCAACTTCACCGACGCCGCCTCGCCCGGCCAGGTGACGGCGCCGCTGCCGGCCACCATGTACGTCGACTATGTGCGCGTCTACCAGCTCGACGGCAAGGGCACCGTCAAGCTCGGCAACCAGACCGTGCCGGAAGTGGGAAAATTCGGCGTCTTCACCGACACCACGACCGTCAACAACAAGCTGGTGGCCGGCACCACCTCCGACATCTTCCTGTGGAACGGCGCCTCCACCGGCACCGGCAACATCCCGCCCTATGAGGGCAGCAACGTGATCGCCTGGAACTACACCGCGCCCGGTCAGTGGTTCGGCGGCGGCGTGCAGTCGCGCCAGGCCCGTGACCTGAGCAACTTCCGCAACGGCACGGTGAAGTTCCGCATCAAGATCCCGGCCAACGTCTCCTTCAACATCGGCATCGGCGACACCTATACCAACCAGAACTGGGTGAACTTCCCGGCCAACACCACCACGCACGGCCTCGTGCGCAACGGAGAATGGGCGACGGCGACCATCCCGGTGAGTACCCTGGTCGGCCCGAAAGTGGCGCTGCAATCGATCCTCGACATCTTCATGATCTCGAGCGACGCGAACCGCCTGCCTGGCGCCGGCTTCCAGTTCGCGATCGACGACGTCGTCTGGGATTCCGGCACCACCACCACCGAGCCGCCGCCGCCAACCGGCCCGACCTACGTGACCCAGACCTCGGCCACCAACCTGCAATTCACGGCCAACACCGGCAGTTGGGCCGACGTGCACTACACGGTCAACAACGGGGTGCAGCAGAACGTGCGCATGCGCCTGGACGGCGGCGCCAGCACCTATATCGCCGGCGGCCTCAAGATCGGCGACGTGGTGCGCTACAGCTTCACCTACTGGGACACGGCGCGTAACTTCGCCGTCGACACGGCCCAGCAAAGCTATACGATGAAGTAAGTCTGAAAGCACGGCGCCTCGGAGGGGCGCCGTGAGCCGCTGCCCGCCGTGCGCGGGCTTTTTTAGGCGCTGTCACCGCTGTGTGTTGAATTTGAACTGTCGAGCTTTGTCGGAGTCCAACCCGATCTCACAGACCAGCGGAGCAGCGATGGAAACGAAACGCTTTGGCAGGTGGCTGCGGCAGCTTTCCCTACTGACCAGGCGCCAGCGTCTCTAACTGATGGATGCCTTGCGGCCGGCGGTCGGGTTGGACCAGGTGTGCGAGGCGATTGCATGCGCGGCGCCGGATCCTTGCTGTCCTTCATGTCAGGCGCGGCGTTCCTATCGGCACGGTTACAGCCGGGGACTGCAGCGTTACCGCTGCCGCCCTTGCGGCAGGACCTTCACGGCCCTGAGCGGCACGCCCTTGTCGCGGCTACGCCACCGCGCCAAGTGGCTCGGCTACCTCGGCAACATGCTCGATGCCAAGAGCGTACGGACCAGCGCCAAGGCGGTCGAGGTGCACCGCGACACGAGCTTCCGCTGGCGCCACCGCTTTCTCGCGCTCGTCAAACACGACCGCCCAGAGCGGCTGGCAGGCATTGCCGAAGCCGACGAATTATTCCTATTGGAGTCGCAGAAGGGCTCGCGCTCGTCAACCTTCGCGCCGGCGAGCGCGTCCGTGGCGCCGTTCACGTGCAAAACGTGAATGCTTACCACCGGCGCTTCCGGCAATGGCTGGCGCGCTTTCATGGCGTTGCTTCGCGCTACCTGCCGAATTACCTGGGCTGGCAATGGGCGCTCGACGGGGCGCGCATCGCCACGCCAGAGCGATTTCTGCGCTGTGCGATCGGCGTCTTCAACACATAACGGGAACAGCGCCTTTTTTATCCGGCGGCCGGCTTGGGCGCCGGACCCGGCGGCGGCCCCATGCGCATATTCGCGTTCTCGATATCGGCCGCGATCAGCCAGCGCCCGTCCACACGGCGCAGCACCAGCACGAACTTGCCGAAGTCGCGCGCCTGCCCCGCCGGGCCGTAGGCGCCGACGATGGTGGCCAGGTCGCCGGATGCCCGGTAGTCGATCACGCGCAGGAAGGTCGGCATGGCGCCGCCGCCGGCGTAGGCCTGGGCGATCCGCTCCTTGCCGCGCGCCGGTGGCTGGTTGCTCGGCAAGGCGATGCCGTCCTCCGCGAACAGGGCGGCCAGCGCCTTCGCGTCGTTGGCGGCCCATGCCTTTTCATAGTCGCGCAGCACGCGCTCCACGTCCGGCGGCACGCTCACGGACGGCAGGGTTTGCGCCACCGCCGGCGCCAGGCTCAGTACGGCCGCCAGCATCGGCGCCATCAGGTAAGCACGCATCTCATCTCCCTTTCTATATTGGACATCGCCGGATTCTAGCGAACGCTGTCGCGGTGGGCCATGAAAAATTGATATGTATTTCCAGTCTGGGTCGACGCGACGCCATCCGCCAGCCTTGGTCCACTTCAACACGGCAGCACATTCACCCAACTGGCATGTTAGCGCCAATACTTCTGTGTTCGATGGCGGCCGGGGAACAGGGCTGAATGAAGGGGAAGCCGGACACCCCGCGCCTGCGTATTCGCGTTACCAAGGACGACAACGCCATCACCTGCGGTTGTTCGCGCGGCGACCCCGCCACTTGGCAGCCGCACGCGATGCGAATAGAGGCCACGGAAATGCACCAGAACGTGTTCGGCGGTTTTCTGGGCCTGAACCTTGGCGGCTACAACATTGGCGAGTGCTCCGTGCGGATGAGCCGATTCAGCTACCGGACACTCGCTGCTTGCGCACGCCTGGCGCGCCGGCCGGCTGCTCAAAAAACAACATTATGCACTGCACAAGGGAAATGATCGCGCTCACACTCCGCGTCGCCGGTACACATTCAACGGGTTGCGCCGCGCTCCCGGCGCGCGCCGATTTTCCTCGTGAAATCCGGCAGTTGCGGGCGCCGTCAAACAGCGCTTCTCCCTCTGACGCATAGCACCAATTGTGAACCGGCGCTCCACCCCGCGAAAGGAGCGAAAACGTATTGACGAAAATCCCATGAGAATTAATGGTTGCGCATAACATTTAGTGTTATATTACTTGACAGGTTGCGCAGCCGAGCACGCGTTCTGTATGGTAGCGCTACATCAAAGAGCCCCAGAAGACGGGCGCTGATAAACAACGGATGGAGACAACAACATGAGGCATTTCAACAAGACGGCTATCGCCGTGGGCGTCGCCCACGTGTGCTGGATGTCCGCCGCCTTCGCGCAGGAGGATGTTCCGGCCAAGGATCCCGCAGTCGTCACGATCACCGGCCAGCGCGCCGCGCTGAACAGCGCCCAGCAGCTCAAGAAAAACGCCGACGAAGTCGTGGATTCGATCGTCGCCGAAGACATCGGCAAGCTGCCCGACCGCTCCGTCACCGAAGTGCTGCAGCGCGTGCCGGGCGTGACCATCGACCGCCAGATGTCGCGCGGCGATCCGGAACACTTCTCTGTCGAGGGCTCGGGCGTCTCGGTGCGCGGCCTGACCTGGGTACGCTCGGAACTGAACGGCCGCGATTCCTTCTCGGCGAACGGCGGCCGCGCCCTGAACTTCGAAGACGTGCCGCCCGAGCTGATGGCCGGCGTCGACGTCTACAAGAACCCGTCCGCGGAGCAGATCGAAGGCGGCATCTCGGGCCTGGTCAACCTGCGCACCGCTTTGCCGTTCGACATCAAGGGCCAGCGTATCTCGGGCTCGGTCGAAGGCACCTACTCGGAACTCAAGAAAGGCAAGGTCAATCCATCCGGCTCCTTCCTTTACTCGAACCGCTGGAAGACCGGCGCCGGCGAATTCGGCGCCCTGTTCAACCTGGCCAGCTCGGAAAGCGGCACCCGCACCGACGCCTTCCAGGTCGAGCCCTACTACCCGCGCAACAACCTGGAAACCGGCCGCACCGTCTGGGTGCCGAAGGGCGCCCAGTGGCGCACCCTGGAATTCGAGCGCGAGCGCCAGGGCCTCTACGGCGCTCTGCAGTGGAAGCTCGATAACACCCTCAAGAGTCACGTCACCTACTTCAAGTCGAAGTACAAGATGCAGTGGGACGAGCAGGCCATCTTCTCGCAGGAAGGCACGCCTTACGACCTGCAGGTGACCAACGGCACCTATGACGCGGCCGGCGCCCTGCTGACCGGTGTGCTGACCAACCCGACCAACGGCGGCATCAACTTCGGCGACGACGTCCGCACCTCGACCCGCGATTCGGACACCACCGACCTCGCCTGGAACATCGAGTGGCGGCCGAACGACCGCTGGACCTTCACCTCCGACCTCCAGTACGTCAAGGCCAAGACCAGCGGCTTCGACTCCACCGTGGCCACCGGCCTCAAGATGCCGAAGGAACAGGTCGACCTGACCGGCGACGTGCCGCGCCTGATCTTCGACGCCAGCGACCTGGCCTACCTGCGCAACCCCAAGAATTACTACTGGGCGTTCACGATGGACCACCTGGACCGCAGCAAGGCCGATTCGAAAGCCTGGAAAGGCGACGCCAAGTTCCAGTTCGACCATCCGGTGCTGCGCGACATCCGCTTCGGCGCCCGCCTGAGCGACCGCGACGCGACCACGGTCAATTCGAACCCGAGCTACAACTGGGTGCCCGTCTCGCAGACCTGGCAGGTCGGCTGGAACATCCCCGACCTCGCCTACCTGAGCGATCCGCGCTTCCAGGCGCCAACCAGCCTGCACAGCTTCAACAACTTCTTCGGCGGCGACGTGAGCGTGCCGGCGGTGGTCTTCCCTGCCAAATCGCTGGCCCAGGGTTACCCGGCCACCTACGAGCAGCTGCACAAGTTCCACGACATCCTGTGCGCGGAACAGGCGGCGATCCAGGGCTGGGGCACCTGCGACCCATGGAAGGCGGCTGCCTTCGGCGGCAACAACCCGGCCGGCACCAACGACCAGTCCGAAAAGACCAAGGCACTCTACAGCCAGCTGCGCTTCGAGTTCGACAACCTGCGCTTCCCGATCGATGGCAACGTGGGTGTGCGCTACGTGAAGACCGATTCGACCTCGTTCGGCTACACCGTGTTCAACCCGACCTTCAATCCGGGCGGTTCGCCGACCGGTGTGCCGGTGCCGTCGATCGCGCCCTTCGCGGGCCGCATGGACTACGAGAACTCGTACCACAACTGGCTGCCGAGCCTGAACCTGCGCATGAAGGTCAGCGACAAGCTGCAGTTCCGCCTGGCCTTCGGCAAGGCCATGTCGCGTCCTGACTTCTCGCAGCTGCAGGCCTACACCACCCTGAACCAGGGCGTGACCTCGACCACCACCGATGGCGTGACCAATGTCACCAACGTCAACCACACAGGCGAGGCCACCGGCAACCCGATGCTGCGCCCGATCACCGCGCGCAACCTCGACCTGACCGCGGAATGGTACTTCGCACAGGCGGGCTCGGTGACCTTCGCGATCTTCGACAAGCGCCTGAAGGACATCATCGTCAAGCAGCTGTCGACCACCACCCTGAACGACGCGGCCGGCCGTCCGGTCGACTTCACGGTGACCTCGCCGATCAACGGCGCCCGCGGCACGGCGCGCGGTGCGGAATTCGCCTACCAGCAGTACTTCGACCGCCTGCCGGGCTGGATGTCGGGCTTCGGCGTCCAGGCGAACTACACCTATGTGGACAGCAAGCGTCACCTCTACACCCCGGTGTTCTCGCCATACTGCTCGGGCGGCAACAGCGCGGCCAACCTGAACCTGAACCTGAACGGCTGCGACGTCGACGGCCGCACCTTCGGCGACCTGCCGCTGGAGTACCTGTCGAAGAACTCGTACAACTTCGCACTGCTGTACGACAAGGGACCGTGGTCCGCCCGCCTGGCCTATAGCTGGCGCTCGAAGAACCTGATGGGCACCAACAACAACGGTACCCAGGGTGGCGACGGTCTCGACACGAACCCGGCCAGCCCGACCTTCGGCCAGCGCAACATCGCCTGGGGTCTGCCGATCTGGGCGGACGACTACGGCCAGCTGGACGGCGGCGTCAGCTACAAGTTCAACGACAACATCCGCCTGGACTTCCAGGCGCAGAACCTGACCGACTCGAAGTATCGCCAGCTGATGACCCAGCACATCGGCGACAAGGGCCGCGCCTGGTTCGTGACCGGCCCGCGCTACAGCGTCCGCCTGGGCATGTCGTTCTAAGCCAGTCCCGGTGCGGGCCGCCTGCCGGCGGTCCGCACCTTGCTCACCACACACCCCACACCGTCGCGCGCCGGCGCAGCCTGCCGCGCGCGACCCAAGAACACAGGGAGACAAGGCATGACAAGCACGTCGATCCGGCAGCGCCCGGCACTTTCTTCACCACGAACCACCGGGCCGGCCAAGGCAGTGCTTCTCGCCCTCGTTTCCACCCTCACCGCCGGCGCCGTCGCCGCGCCGCTGGTCACCCTCGACCGCAGCGGCGCCTGGGTCGCGGTCGAAGCCTACGGCCCCAACATCCTGCACGTCAGCATCGCCGCCGACAAGGCCGAGGCGCTGAAAGGCCCCGGCTACGGCATCCTGGCCAATCATGCCGACAACAGCGCCTTCCGCCACACCCCCGGCAAGGACGGCGACGTGTTCGCCTCGAAGGGCATGAGCGTGCGCATCAACCCGGCGCCGGCGCCGCGTGTGCCTAGCCAGGGCGAGAAATACTTCGCCCCCTCGCTGGCTCCGGTCGGGCTGCAGGTGAAGAACGCCATGGGTGAACAGATCCTCGACATGCTGGGCTGGGAAATGTCGCCCCAGACCGTCAACGGCGAAAAGACCTGGCAGGTCGGGGCCTCGTTCTTCGCGCCAGCCGACGAGCACTACTACGGCATGGGCCAGAACCAGGAATCGATGTCGGCGCTGTCCCTGCGCGGCCGCATCCTGGACTGCAAGCACTGGTACGACGCCCCGGGCGGCGAATCCGTATGCGTGCCCTTCATGATCTCGTCCAAGGGCTATGCCATCGTCTGGGACAATCCGTCCGCGACCCGCTTCACGGCCGCGATCAATGGCCAGACCCGCTTCCAGTCCAACGTCGGCGAGCGCGTCAGCTTCTTCGTGATCACCGGCAGCAATGTGCAGGACCTGTACACGAATTACGCGCGCCTGACCGGCAAGACCCCGATTCCGCCCAAGGCCGCCTTCGGCCTGATCCAGTCCAAGGCCCGCTACGAAAGCCAGGACGAGGTCATGCGCGTGGCAAACACCTACCGCCAGAAAGGCTACCCGCTGGACATCATGGTGGTCGACTGGTTCTACTGGACCCGCATGGGCCAGCTCGACATCGACCCGGCCCAGTACCCGGACCCGGAGGGCATGAACAAGAAGCTGCACGACATGGGCATGCAGTCGATCATCTCGATCTGGCCGCGCTTCGAAACCGCCGGCCGCTACTTCAACGAGCTGGACGCCAAGGGCTACATGTTGAAGGACAAGGACGGCAAGACCCAGGACGGGCTGCCCTTCCGCTCCGACCGCACCGGCGGCCTGATCGACTCGACCAACCCGGCGGCGCGCAAGTGGTTCTTCGAAAAGGCGCGCGATAACATCCTTGGCCGAGGCTTCGACTACCCGTGGCTGGACGAAACCGAACCGGACCTGGTGCCGACCGGCCTGTTCTACTCGGTCGGCTCGGGGGACCGCTACCACAACCTGTATCCGCTGGTGCACGTCGAAGGCTTCTCCGAGCAGATGCGGGCGTGGAAGCCGAACCGCCGCGCCATGGTGCTGGCGCGCGCCGCCTACCTCGGCTCGCAGCGTACCGGCGCCCTGTTCTGGTCCTCGGACATCCACTCGACCTGGGAAGCCCTGGCGCGCCAGGTACCCACCGCCCTGAACATGACCGCCTCGGGCATCGCCTACTACGGCAGCGACATCGGCGGCTGGCAGCATCTGCCGGCCAAGAGCCACGCCACCAAGGCGCCGCTGCTCGATCCCTCGGACGCGCGCAATGTGGTCGGTGACTACCACGACTACCCGGAACTGTTCACCCGCTGGTTCCAGTTCGGCGCCTTCACCCCGACCCTGCGCCTGCACGGCTCGCGCAAGGAGAATGAAATCTGGTCCTTCGGCAAGCAGGCGGAAGCCGTGATGGCCAGGTTCAACGCCCTGCGCTACCAGCTGATTCCCTACATGTACAGCCAGGCCAAGATGACCTACGACACCGGCGCGCCCTTCATGCGCCCGCTGTGGATGGACTTCAGCCACGACCCGAACGTGGCGAATATCGGCACCCAGTACATGTTCGGCCCAGCCTTCCTGGTCGCCCCGGTCACGGAACAGGGGCAGGTGGAGAAAGACGTCTACCTGCCGGCGGGCAGCGACTGGTATGACTTCTGGACCAACGAGAAGCTTGCCGGCGGACGCTGGATCAAGGCGCAGGCCCCGATCGACCGCATCCCGGTCTTCGTCAAGGCGGGTTCCATCGTGCCGCTGGGTGCGCCGGTCCAGTCGACGGCAACGAAGCAGGCCATCGCCCAGATCCTGGTCTATCCGGGCAAGGACGCCGAGTTCGCGTTCTACGACGACGATGGCCTGTCCTACGACTATGAAAAGGGCAAGAACACGGTCATCGGGCGCCTGCGCTGGAACCAGGCCGAGGGCAAGCTCTCCGCCACCGGCGGCGAGAAGGATTTCGCCGCCAATGCCGCCAAACTCGTCAAGGTCATCGGCCGCTAAAGGCTTGCCACAGGCGCCGCCGGATGGTCGACATCCGGCGGCGCCAGGGATGGAAACATGCAGAACCAGACTTTCTCTTCGCTCGACACCTTCGTTTTCTTCGTCTACTTCGTGGTCGTCGCCGGCTACGGCATCTGGGTTTACCAGCGCAAGCGCAAGACCAGCGGCTCGGCCTCGCACGACTACTTCCTGGCCGAGGGCTCGCTGACCTGGTGGGCCATCGGCGCCTCGATGATCGCTTCGAACATCTCGGCCGAGCAGTTCATCGGCATGAGCGGCTCGGGCTTCAAGATGGGCATGGCGATCGCGGTCTACGAGCTGATGGCGGCCCTGACCCTGATCCTGGTGGCCGTGTTCTTCATGCCGGTCTACCGCAAGAACGGCATCTACACCATGCCCCAGTTCCTGGAGCAGCGCTACAGCAAGCGCGTGGCCTCGATCATGGCGGTGTTCTGGCTGCTGCTCTACGTGGTGGTCAACCTGACCTCGATCCTGTACCTCGGCGCGCTGGCCATCAGCGCCATCGCGGGCCTGAACCTGTGGTTCTGCATGGTCTTCCTGGCCGTCTTCGCGGTGATCATCACCCTCGGCGGCATGAAGGTGATCGGCTTCACCGACGTGATCCAGGTGTTCTTCCTGGTGGCGGGCGGCCTGGTCACCACCTGGCTGGCCTTGGACCTGGTGGCGGCCCAGCAGGGCATGCAGGGCATCGGCGCCGGCTTCCAGCTGCTGCTGGAGAAGGCGCCCGGTCACTTCGACATGGTGTTCGCGCGCGACAACCCGAACTACATGGACCTGCCGGGATTGTCGATCCTGATCGGCGGCATGCTGATCGTGAACCTGAACTACTGGGGCTGCAACCAGTACATCATCCAGCGCGCCCTCGGCGCCGACCTCAAGACGGCGCGCAAGGGCATCCTGTTCGCCGCCTTCCTCAAGATGCTGATGCCGGTGATCGTGGTCCTGCCGGGCATCGCGGCCTATGTGCTGCACGAAAGCGGCGCGCTCGGCGCCACCATGGGCGTGGGCGGCGACATGAACCCCGACCGCGCCTACCCGGTCCTGCTGTCGCTGCTGCCGTCCGGCCTGAAAGGCGTGGCCTTCGCGGCGCTCACGGCCGCGGTGGTCGCCTCCCTGGCCGGCAAGGCCAACAGCATCGCCACCATCTATACCCTCGACATCCACAAGAAGGCGATCAACCACGACATCTCGGAGCAGCGCATGGTGTGGATCGGCCGCGTTACCGTGGTCGTCGCGATGCTGGCCGCGGTCCTGATCGCGCCCTACATGGGCATCGACAAGAAAGGCGGCTTCCAGTACATCCAGGAATACACGGGCTTCGTCTCGCCCGGCATCCTGGCCATGTTCCTGCTCGGTTTCTTCTGGAAGCCCGCGACGGCGGGCGCGGCGATGTTCGCGACCATCGGCGGCTTCATCGGCTCGATCATCCTCAAGTTCCTGCCGGATCTGATAGACCTGTCCTTCCTGGCGCCGATCGGCTTCGCCGTGCCGAACGCCGCCGGCGTCTACGAGATACCCTTCCTCGACCGCATGGCGATCGACTTCGTGGTGGTCGTGATCGGCATGGTCCTGATCAGCAAGCTCTTCCCCAAGCACGGCGCCGAAACCCGCCACCATATCGAGATCGACCGCGGCATGTTCAAGGTCGAGCCGGGTTTCGCGCTTGGCTCGGCCATCATCTGCCTCGGCCTGCTGGCGGTGTACAGTATCTGGTGGTAACGCTCTCATCGCACCACCCTCACAACAACGAATTAGGAGACCGATCCATGACCAAGCCCTTGCAGCCAACCCGCTGGGCGCTCGCCCTTGCCGCTGCATTCGCCGTCCAGTTCACCCTGCCCGCTGCGGCGCAGAGCGCGCCGCAGCCGCAGTCGCAATCGCAGGACCCGGCCCAGGCGCGTGCCGCCAAACTGGTCAGCCAGATGACGCTGGACGAGAAAATCAGCCTGGTGTTCGGCTATTTCGGTACCGAATTCCAGGGCAAGCAGCCACCCAAGGAAGCCCTGGTCCAGTCGGCCGGCTATGTGAAGGGCATCGAGCGCCTCGGCATCACCGCCCAGTGGCTGACCGACGCCGGCATCGGCGTGGCTTCCCAGCCGGGCAAGAAGGTCCGCGAGCGTACCAGCCTGCCGGCGGGGATCGCCACCGCGGCCACCTGGAACCCGGAGCTGGCCTTCAAGGGCGCCGCCATGATCGGCAAGGAGGCGCGCCTGTCGGGCTTCAACGTCATGCTGGGGGGGAGCGTGAACCTGGCGCGCGAGCCGCGCAACGGCCGCAACTTCGAATACACCGGCGAGGATCCCCTGCTCGCGGGCGTCATGGCCGGCGCCCAGATCGCAGGGGTGCAGTCCAACCACGTGGTCTCGACCCTCAAGCACTTCGCCTATAACGACCAGGAAACCGGCCGTAACCAGGTAAACGTGAAGATCGCCGACCCGGCCGGCCGCATGTCCGACTTGCTGGCCTTCCAGGTCGCCATCGAGCGCGGCAACCCGGGCTCGGTCATGTGCTCCTACAACCGCGTCAACGGTCCCTACGCCTGCGAGCACGATCATCTCCTGAACAAGGTCCTGAAAGGCGACTGGGGCTTCAAGGGCTATGTCATGTCCGACTGGGGCGCGACCCACTCGACCATCCCGGCCGCTTTGAGCGGCCTGGACCAGCAGTCCGGCTACCCCTTCGACAAGTCGCCCTACTTCGACGGCGCCCTGAAGGAAGCGGTGCAGAACGGCCACGTGCCGGAAAGCCGCCTGGACGACATGGCCAGGCGCATCCTGTGGGCCTTGGGCGCGCACGGCGCGCTCGATCATCCGGTCAAGGACGAATCGCAAAAGATCGACTACACGGCCCACGGCAAGATCTCGCAGCTCGATGCCGAGGAAGGCATCGTCCTGCTCAAGAACGACGGCGGCGTGCTGCCGCTCGCAGGCAACGTCAAGCGCATCGCCATCATCGGCGGCCATGCCAACAAGGGTGTGCTCTCAGGCGGCGGTTCGGCCCAGGTCTATCCGCGCGGCGGCCTGGCGGTGCCGAACGAGGGACCGAAGCAGTGGCCGGGTCCGATGGCCTACCTCCCGGATTCCCCGATGCAGGCCCTGGCCAAGCGGACCAAAGCCGTCTTGAGCTGGAACGACGGCAAGGACCTGGCCGCGGCCGCCAAGGCCGCCGCCGCCGCCGACGTGGTGCTGGTCTTCGCCACCCAGTGGACCTCCGAAGGCAATGACGTGCCGAGCCTGGCGTTGCCGAACAAGCAGGATGCCCTGATCGAGGCCGTCGCCAGGGCCAACCGCAAGACCGTCGTCGTGCTCCAGACCGGCGGCCCGGTCACCATGCCCTGGTTACCGAACGTGGCGGGCGTGGTGGAAGCCTGGTACCCGGGCAGCAATGGCGGCGAAGCGATCGCGCGCGTGCTGAGCGGCGAAGTCGACGCCTCCGGCCGCCTGCCGCAGACCTTCCCGGCATCCGAGGCCCAGCTGCCGCGTCCGAAACTGGACGGCATCGACTTGCCCAAGGACAGCCGCTTCGACGTCGACTACAACATCGAAGGCGCCGCGGTCGGCTACAAGTGGTTCGACCTGAAGGGCCACAAGCCGCTGTTTGCCTTCGGCCATGGCTTGTCCTACACCAGCTTCTCGCATGCGAACCTGAAGGCCGAACCGGCCGAGGGCGCGATCCGGGTCAGCTTCAGCACCACCAATACCGGCCGGCGCGACGGCAAGGCGGTCCCGCAGGTCTACGTGGCCAGGGCCGGATGGGAAGCGCCCAAGCGCCTGGGCGGCTGGGACAAGGTGCCCTTGAAGGCCGGCGAGAGCCGTACCAGCACCGTGCTGGTCGATCCGCGCACCCTGGCCGTCTTCGACGGCGCCAGCGGCAAGTGGAAGATCGCGGCCGGCGACTACCAGGTGATCCTTGCCACGGCGGCCGACGCCCCGGTGGCGACCGTGACCGTGCGCCTGGCGGCGCGCGAGTTCGCGGCGGGCGGCCGCTAGGCGGACAGCCTGGCTTGCAAGCTTTCTATTTCATGGAATCGACAAATGCAATTTAAGTCCATCCTCCCGGCAGTAGCGGCGATCCTCATGACCCTGCCGGCTGCCCAGGCCCAGGACCGCAACATCGCCATCGATGCACGCGCCATCCAGGGTCCACTCAACCAGATGCACAAGCTGGTGATCGGCGCCGGCCGCGCCAACGAAGGCTTGCGCGCCGACTGGCAGCAGCAGCTGGCCGAGATCAGGCGCGACGCCGGCTTCCGGTACATCCGCATGCACGGCCTGCTTACCGACGACATGGGCGTCTACAAGGTCGATGCCCAGGGCAAGGAACAATACAACTTCCAGTACATCGACGCCCTCTACGACTACCTGCTCGGCATCGGCGTCAAGCCCTTCGTCGAGCTGGGCTTCATGCCCGCGGCGATGGCCAGCGGCGACAAGACCATCTTCTGGTGGAAGGGCAACGTCACCCCGCCGCGCAGCTACGAGAAATGGGAAACCCTGATCAGGAAACTGACCGAGCACTGGACCGAACGTTATGGCGCCGAGGAGGTCGCGAGCTGGTACTTCGAGGTCTGGAACGAACCGAACCTGCGGGACTTCTGGGCCGGCTCCCAGGACGAGTACTTCAAGCTCTACGCCCACGCCGCGCGCGCGATCAAGAGCGTGAACCCGCGCTACCGGGTCGGCGGGCCGGCGACCGCCGGCGCGGCCTGGATTCCCGAGACGATCGCCTACGCCGAGAAGAACAAGGTGCCGCTGGACTTCGTCTCGACCCACTCGTATGGCGTGAACCAGGGCTTCCTGGACGAATTCGGCACCACCGGCACCGTGCTGTCGACGGACGAATGGGCGGTCAGCAACGACGTGCTCAAGAACCGCAAGGAGATCGCCGCGTCCAGCATGCCCAAACTGGAACTGCACTACACCGAGTGGAGCTCGTCCTATACCCCGGCCGACCCGAGTCACGACAGCTACCACCAGGCCGCCTACATCCTGAACAAGCTGAAGCAGATCGGGCCGGCGGCGCAGTCGATGTCCTACTGGGTCTTCACCGACATCTTCGAGGAAGCCGGTCCGCGCTTCGAGGCCTTCCACGGCGGCTTCGGGCTGATGAACACCCAGGGAATCAAGAAACCGGCCTATTTCGCCTACCAGTTCCTGAATCAGCTAGGCACGCGCGAGCTGAAGAATGCCGACCAGAAGTCCTTTGCCACCGTCGACGACAAGGGCAACCTGAGCCTGCTGGCGTGGGACTACACGCATACCCTGCCGGAGAAGATCAACAACCAGCAGTACTTTATCAAGGACCTGCCGGCGCGCGACAAGGGCACGTTCAAGGTCAGTGTCAAGGGCATGCAGCCGGGCGCGTACGCGCTGAGCATCGCGCAAGTGGGCTACAAGCGGAACGACGCCTTCACCGCGTATATCGGGATGGGGTCGCCGAAGCAGTTGAGCCGCCAGCAGGTGGCGGCGCTGAAGGCCACCGCCACCGGCAAGCCCTCGCAGCAGCGCCTGGTGCGGGTCGGCGCCGACGGCAGCTTCAGCACCGAGCTGCCGATGCGCGAAAACGATGTCTACCTGCTCAAGCTGAGCAAGACGAAATGAACTGAGGTTTGGGGTCGTCCTTACAGCCCGCGCTTGCGCGGGCTTTTTTTGCGTCATGCATCCCTGGGGTGGGCGGGAGACCCGCCCACCCCAGGGATTACCATCCCATCTTGCGGCGGATGAAGGCGCTCAAGCGCTGGGCATTGGCTTCGTGGTGATGGACGCGCGGGTGCGCCCCGTAGCCCGTGAAGGGGAAGAACAGCGTGTCGATCCGCTTGTCGCCGTCAGCCTGCATGCCGCGCACGGCGGCGCTGACATAGCCCGGCCAGGGGGAGCCGGTCTTGGTGGCGTCCATGCTGCCGAGCGCACACACGATATAGGCTTTCGGGTAGAGCGCGCGGATGCGCTGGACGAACGCCTTGTACGCGGCGATACGCTGTGCCTCATCCGGTTCCGGCTGCAGCTTGTGGTCGCGGCCGATCAGCCAGCTGTCGTTCTGCATCAGGTTGATCACGACCACGTCCGGCGTCCACTTGCTGAAATCCCACCTGGAGTCGTTGTTGCCGACCGCGTTCGCCTGGTCGTAGAAATCCGGCATCGTGAACGGGAACCAGGAAATCATCACACCGATCCCGCTTTGCGAAATGAAGTGCCCCTCGGCGCCCAGCTGGCGCGCGCTCAGGGCGGCATAGGAGCGGAAGCTGTTCTTGTCCTTGCCCAGGTGGTCGACGCCGTCGTCGGGCGCTTCGTTGCCCATGCCCGAGGTGATCGAATCGCCATAGAATTCGATGCGGCGCGTGGGTCGCGGCGGGGGCGGCAGCAGGCCGGCCTTGTCGTCGAGCTCCAGCCCGAGGAAAACGGTCGCGCCCTCCTCGCCCTCGGTGCGCTTGGTGATGAGGAAGCGGTGCTTGCCCGGTTTCAGGCCGTTCGCGACCAGGTAGGTCTTGCTCCCCTTGTCCGCCCCGATGATGGTGGGGCGCGCCAGGTCGCCGTCGAGGAAGACATTGTAGAAGTTCTTGCCGTGCTGGTCGTCCAGCTTGATGGCGAGCGAGGTTCCGGTGAACTGGCCGGCGATCGCGGTGTTCGGGAAGCTCAGCACCGGCGCGCCGGATGCCGCGGCATCGATCCGGCCGGTGTACTGCAGGTGCGGATGGCCGGGCGGGATCGTGGTCGCGGCCAGGAGGGGGGCGGCGGAGAACAGGCTCGCTACGGCCAGCAGCAATGAAGAAGAGATGGGTTTCATGCGATAGGCGAAAAAAAGCCGGGCGCGGTGAAGCGCCCGGCAAAGGAGAGTCAGAGCTTGATGGTGACCGGCTTGCCGTCGTAGACCACCGACTTGTCCGAGGCGTCCATGTCCGCCGCGGTCGACACACCCGGACGGATCACGCGCACCTTGAACTCGCGCTTGAGCGGCATGCCCTTGTACTGGCCGCTGCGCTGGCCGATGGTGACGAGACCGGACTTGTCGTCGTAGCTGATCGGGATGCGGCTCGCCTCGCCACGGGCATAGGCATTGCTCACGCCGTCATCCTCGTACAGGGTGGCCGTGCCGTCGGCGCCGGCATAGACGTGCACGACGATCGGCGCATCCGGTTTTTCGTCCACGTACTGCGTCACGGGGCCGGTGGTCACGACCGAGCCGGCCTTGACGAACAGCGGCATCTGGTCGCGCGGCGCGGCCACCTTGATGGTGGCGCCGCCCTTGTGGCGCTGGCCGGTGTAGAAGTCGTACCACTCGGCGCCCGCCGGCAGGTAGACCTGGCGGTCGCGCGCCTTGTACACGCTGACCGGCGCCACCAGGAAGGAGGGGCCGAACAGGTACTGGTCCTTGACGTTCTTCGCCTTCTCGTCGTGCGGGAAGTCCATCACCAGGCCGCGCATCATGGTGCCCGAGTTGTAGTGGGTATCGGCCGCCATCGTGTAAATATAGGGCATCAGGCGGTAGCGCAGCTTCAGGAACCAGACCATGTTGTCGCGCATGGCGTCGTCGCCGGCCGAGATATTGTAGATCTCGCGCTTGACGACTTCGCCGTGGGAGCGGAACAGCGGCGAGAAGGCGCCGAACTGGAACCAGCGGTGGTTCAGCTCCTGCCATTCCTTCAGGTCTTCCGGGTTGGCCGCGGCCGCCTGGGTAGCGCGGTTTTCCTGGGCCGAACCGACATCGCCGGTCTGGAAACGGGTCTCCTGGGCGTAGCCGCCGATGTCATGGGTCCAGTTCGGAACACCCGACATCGACATGTTCACGCCCGAGGCGATCTGGTCGTACAGGTTGTTCCAGCGCCCCACGGTATCGCCGCTCCATACGGCCACCGAGTTGCGCTGGATGCCGGCAAAGCCCGAACGCGACAGGATGAACTGGCGGGTATCCGGCTGGTCCTTCCGAAGGTGCTCGACCATGCCTTCCGAGTGCACCAGGCTGTAGGGATTGAAGGTCACTTCGCCCGGGCCATAGACGGTCGGTCCGATGAGCTGCTTGAAGTCCTCCAGGCGGCTATTGGACAGCACGTCCGGCTCGGTATTGTCCATCCACCAGGCGTCGATGCCCAGGTCGACCAGCTTGGTCTTCATCTGGCGGTAATAGATGTCGCGCGCTTCCTTGGTGTAGGGATCGTAGTGGCTGTTCAGGTAACCCGGGCCGACCCAGTCCTTGGCGCCGTTCTCGACGTTCTTGGTCCACATATGGCCCTTGGATGCCAGTTCCTTGTAGTTGTCGGTATTGGCGTAGAACTTGCCCCAGATGGAGAACATGATGCGCACGTTCTGCTTGTGCACGGTGTCGATCATGCCCTTCGGGTCCGGGAATCTCGCCTTGTCGAAGTCGTGCGAGCCCCAGCCGTTTTCCGGCCAGTAGAACCAGTCCTGCACGATGTTATCGAGCGGCCAGCCGCGCTTGCGGTACTCGGCGACGGTGTCGAGCAGCTGCTGCTGGGTCTCGTAGCGCTGGCGCGACTGCCAGAAGCCGTAGGACCACTTCGGCATCATCGGCTGCTGGCCGGTCAGGTGGCGGTAGCCCGCGATCACCTTGTCCATGTTGTCCGCGCTGATCACATAGTAGTTGATCGCCTCGGCGATCTCGGACGACATGGTGAGCGAGTGGCGTTCGGCTTGCGGCAGCGGATTGTTATGGGTGATGGCGATCATGCCGCCCGAAGGCTTCCAGTCGACCTTGATCCTGACCGGCTTGTTCTTCGCGAACTTCACCTCGAAGTTGTGGTACCACGGGTTCCAGCCCTGGCGCCACACGTCCATGACCTGCTTGCCGTCCACCGTCAGGGTGGCATAGTCCGACGAGTACAGCTGCATCTTGTGCACGCCAGGCTTGTCGCTGCTCATCGTGCCTTCCCAGACGACGCGCACGTTCTTCAGGTCCTTATTGAGGACACTGAGCGGCGGGAGTTCCTTCGGCCAGTTCTCGTCCAGGTCCTTCAGGTACTGGTAGGCGATGTCCTTTTCCTGGCGCGTCAGGGCCAGCTTGCCGTCGATGTAGTAGCGCGCCGTCAGGCCGCCCGGCTTGCCGTCCACGCCGGCGAGCGCGAGGTCGCGCGACATCCAGGCGTAAGGGGTCGGGTCGCCGAAGCGCGAGATCGCATTGTTATCCCACAGCAGGCCGTAGTTCTTGTCCGAGACCACGAAGGGCACCGAGGCGATCATGTTGTGCTGGGCCAGCAGCACGTCTTCGCCGTTGTAGTTCATCTGGTTGTTCTGGTGCTGGCCCAGGCCGTAGAAGGCGTCGCGGGTGCCGTGGTTGAAGCCCTGCTTGATCGCCAGGAAAGGCTTGCCGCCCACGGTGATGGGCTTCATGTCCTCGGAGGCCTGGCTCAGGAAGCGCTTGCCGGCCGCGTCGAAGAACTGCACCCGGCCATCCTTCAGCGAAACCGTGGCCGCGATCTTGCCGGCCTTGAGCTTGACCGCGTCGGCGCCGAGCTTGTTGACGGTGAAGCTGCATTCGCAGGGCTTGGCCACCGTCATCAGTGAAGGCGTCAGGGCCTTGCCCGGCTGGTCGAGCTTGAGCACCTGGACGATGTTGTCGCTCATGAGGCTGAGGCGCACCAGCTTGGCCCTGCCGGCGTCCGGCTGGACCTCGATGCCGTTGGCGGTTTGCTGGAAGCTGCCCGCGAGGGCCTGGTTGCCTGCGGCGAGGAACAGCACAGCGGCCGTGACCTGGGTCATACGCATTGTCGATCTCCTGTTATTCATCGTTATTCGTCGTCTTTCAGTGTTCGTAGATGCCGAGCCTGACCTTGAGCACGGTCGGCTGGGCCGGGAGGTTCAGGCCGTAATCGGTCTGGTCGCCGTTCCAGTTGCGCTCCATGACCCATTTGCCGCCGGTGTCGAAGCGCCCTTCCTCGACCCGGGCCCACATCGAGGGCTTTCCCTCGTTGGGGCCCGCGCCGGAAATCTTCACCCGCACCTGCTGGCCGACCAGCACGAACTCGTTATCGCCCACCTGGGCGATGGCCAGGCCGCCATTCGGCGCTTCGGTGCCGCTCTGGTACTCGTTCTTGTCCTTCAGGTACTGGCGCTCGCCGAACTGGAACTCGCGGAAGGAGACGGTGGCCTTCCATCCTTTCATCTCCACCGTCTGGGCCGCACGGTCGTCGCCTTCGGCCACGCCATAGGTGCGCCCCTCGAGTGCCCATTGGGCCCACTGGCGCTGCATCGGCGCGAACACGCCGAACACCTTGCCGAAGGGTTCGACCATGCGGCGGTCGGTGAACTTCGAGCCCAGCGGATAATTGCTGTAGTTGGCATAGTCGATGCCGAAAGGCGCGACGCCGATGGCGCCCATGCCGAAGGCCTGGTAGACGTAGCGCGCATAGCCGGCGGCATTGCCCATCTCGGGCACCATCAGGGGGTTGTCGGGACGCTGGAACTGCTGGAGGATGGCCGTGACCTTGTGCGATTCCGGCATGTAGATGTCGGGGCCGGCGAAATCGATGTGGGGCGCGGCGGCCTTGTAGATGTCCAGCACGTCGTAGGTGGGTCCGCCGCTGGCGAAATTGCTGTTCCAGGGAGCAGCCGGTTGCGGGAACGGGTCGCGCAGCGCATTGTTGACGAACATGGGGAGATCGTACACGGCGCGACCTGCCTTGGCGATCTCCTCGATGTAGGAGGCGATCGCCCAGGAGTGGAAGTACTGGTCGGCATAGTCGCCATAGACCTGGCGCCAGTTGCCCTGGGCCGCACCTGGCACGGGGGCCTTCTGGCGCGCCAGCACGGCGGCCGGCACCGGCTGTTCGAAGGCCGCCTGGGCCTTGGGCCCGAAGTCGCGCGCGACGCCGTAGGTGCCGACCTCGTTCTCCACCTGCACCATCAGCACGGTGCGCTGCTTCGCATCGATCTTCCTGATGTGCTCCATCATGGCCACGAAGGCCTTGCGGTCGGCCGCCAGGGTCGCCTCGCCGAAGGGCGTATGCGAGTAGCTGGTCTTGCCGTCCTTGTCGATCATGCGCGGGAAGCGCTTGTTGTCGAACTTGACCCATTCCGGCAGGTAACCCGGGCCGGTGTTCTTCCAGGTGCCGAACCAGACGATCACGAGCCGCATCCTGTTCTCGCGCGCCTGCCTGACCAGGGTGTCGATGAAGCTGAAGTCGAACTTGCCTTCCTGGGGCTCGATCTGCTCCCAGGCCACCGGCATCTCGAGGGTGTTCGCCTGCGCGTCCTTCAGCGCCGCCCAGACCTTGGGCAGCGCGCCCGGGTAGTTGCTGGAGTTGTGGGCCTGGCCCGCCAGCATCAGGAAGGGCTGGCCGTCGACCAGCAGCGCGTGGCGGCCGTTCTTGGCGACGATGCGCGGCAGCTCGCCGCTGGCGGCGGCCATGCCGCTGGCTGCCAGTGCGAGCACCAGCGGCGCAAGGCGGCGGGAAACTCGGCGCGAAATCCTGTTCGAGGTCATGCAATCATCTCCTTCGGGTTGTTATTGTCCGGCGCCGAACTGGGCCGCGCGCACGCTTGCCGATTGTCCGGGCCCCAGCTTCAAGTCGATCGTGCGGGCGCCATGGCGCAGCCTCACCGGGCCCGATCCCGCCACGGAGCGCACCGCCGCGCCGTGCAGCCGGCCGCCCTTCCACGTCATGTCGATCTCATAGCCGCCGCGTGCGCGCAGACCGCGCACCGAACCGTCCTGCCAGGCCGTCGGCAGCGCCGGAAGCAGGTGGATCTCGCCCGCATGGGATTGCAGCAGCATCTCCGCCATCGCCGCCGTGGCGCCGAAGTTGCCGTCGATCTGGAACGGCGGATGGGCGTCGAGCATGTTGGCGTAGGTGCCGCCGGCGTTGTTGTGTTCCGACCCTGTTCCAGCCTGCTCGGAGGCGCGCGCCCCCGGCGTCGACAACAGGCCGCGCAGCATGCGGTAGGCGCGCTCGCCGTCCTGCAGGCGGGCCCAGAAGGCCATCTTCCAGGCCATCGACCAGCCGGTCCCGGCGTCGCCGCGCGCTTCGAGGGTGCGGCGCGCCGCCTTGGCCAGTTCCGGCGTCTTGGCGGGGCTGATCTGGCGGCCCGGGTAGAGGGCGAACAGGTGCGAGACGTGGCGGTGGGTGTCCTGCGGGGTGTCCAGCACCGGGTCCTTCTTTTCCTCCAGCCACTCGAGCAGCTGGCCCCAGCTGCCGACCCTGGGCCCGGCCAGGCGGTCGCGCATCGCCGCCAGGCGCGCGCGCAGCTCGGGATCCACGCCCAGGATGCCGGCCGCTTCCACCGTGTTGTTGAACAGGTCCCAGACGATCTGCTGGTCGTAGGCGATGCCGTCCTCGATGGGGCCGTGCTCCGGCGACCAGCCCTGCGGGGCCACCAGGCGCCCGTCCGGAAGCTCCTTGAGATAGTCCTGCCAGAAGGCGCTGGCCTCCTTCATCATCGGATAGGCCACCTCGCGCAGGAAGCGGGTGTCGCGGCCGAAGGCGAAATGCTCCCAGAAGTGCTGGGCATACCAGGCGTTACCGGTCTTGTTCCACAGGTAGCCCATGGCGCCGAAAGGATTCGATTCCGTGCGCAGGGTCCAGCCGCGCACCGGCTTGCCGTCCGGGGTCTTGAATTCCAGGGCCGTGCCGCGCCGCCACACGGGGGCGACGCCGTTCACGAAGCGGAAGAAGGGATCGGCCAGCTCGCCCAGGTTCGTCACTTCCGCCGGCCAGTAGTTCATCTGGATGTTGATGTTGGTGTGGTAGTCCGCGTTCCAGGGCGGCGTGAGGCTGTTGTTCCACAGGCCCTGCAGGTTGGCCGGGAGCGAACCGCGCGAGCTGGAGGCCAGCAGGTAGCGCCCGTACTGGAAGTACTGGGCTTCGAGCTCCGGGTCGCCCGCCTCCTTCGTGTAGGCCAGGATCCGGGCGTCGGTCGGCAGCGCGCGCCGCGCCGCGGGCGTGTCGCCCAGGTCGATGGCGACCCGGCCCACCAGGCCGCGGAAGTCGCGTTCGTGTTCCGCGCGAAGCTCGGCGGCGGGCCGTGCCGCGGCGTCCGTCACCTGCCGCGTCACCTTGTCCAGCGGATGCTCGCCGTCGAAGCCGCGCGCCGCGTCCAGCACATAGCTGGTGCCGGCGCCGAGGATGAGCGTCACCGAATCGCAGTCCGTGAAGCGGATACGCTTGCCGTCGACCGCGATCTTGCCGCCTTCGTGGAGCACCTGCACCTGGCTGGCGTAGGCCATCCTGTTCGTGCCGGGCGCCGAACCGGGTTGCGCATAGCCGGCCGGGCTTCCGGTGGCATACAGGCGGCTGCCCACCGCCGACAGCTGTGCGCCATGGCGGTCGCTCAGCTCGACCGTGCCCGTGTACTGGCCCTTGCGGTCGGCGCTCATGCGCAGGACGATGACCTGGGCCGGGTAGCTGGACCAGGCTTCGCGCTGGAAGCGCACCCCATCGCGCCGGTAGCCGACGGTATGCACGCCGCGCTCCAGGTCGAGGGCGCGCCGGTAGCCGCTGGCGCCTTGTTCATGTCCCGGCAGCTCCACCACCAGGTCGCCGAAAGGCTGGAAGGCGCCCATGGTCTTGTCGTCGCCGGTCCAGAGCGTGATGTCGTTGAACTGCAGGTGTTCGCGCCCCGGCTGGCCGAAGACCATGGCGCCGATGCGGCCGTTGCCGATCGGGAGCGCTTCGCGCTCCCAGCCCTGGTCATTGTCCTGGGCCGGGCGGTCGTAGCGCAGCACCATCTCCGGCGCGGCCCAGGCCGCGCCCGCCGTCATCGTCACCGCCAGCACCAGTGCGCGCAGGCCGGTCATCGTCATGCGTTCTCCCATTTCACCACTCCCATCTCACTTCGCTCCCGGACGGCCATACACGATGCCGCGGCCGGCTGTGCTCATGTAGACGTAGCCGAAGCGGTTCATGTCGCCGACGATGAAGTGGCCGTCGCCCGGGCCGCCGTACTGGTGGCGCTCGTCGTTGATCCGCTCCCAGCCCTTGCCGCCGTCGAGCGAGCGGTAGATGCCGCGCACACCCTTGCGTGCGCCCCAGATGTAGAGTGCCGGGTAGCTGGAGCCGGGCGCGGACTTGCCGAAGCCCACCGCGCCGCAGTAGTCGATGCCGTCCAGCGCCTTGAAGGTGGCGCCGCCATCGAGCGAGCGAACCAGGCCGCCCGTCTTCAGGGCCACCCACACATCGCCCTCGCGCCCTGGGGCTGCCCGAACCAGGCGCGAACCGCCGGCCGGCAGGCTGGCGCGCTGCGTGAAGCTGGCGCCGCCGTCGGTACTGGCAAGGAATGCGCCGTCGTCATAGGCGTAGAACACCTTGGCGCGCACGGGATCGGCGACCGGCAGCGTCCTCGGATTGGACAGGCCCTTGACCGCAGTCCAGCTGGCGCCCAGGTCGGTCGAGCGGTAGGTGAGCGCCGAGCGCTCCGGGTTATGCAGGATCGTGGCGCCGTCCGCCGACAGGGCCACCTGGCCCTTGATACCCATGAGCGCAGGCGCCTGGGTCCAGTGGGCGCCGCCATCGCGGGTGAGCATCATGTGCTTGCCGACGCGGACCATGACCGAAGGCTTGGCGGCCGCGGCGTCCAGGCCGGTCGTGGTGCCGATCTGCGGCTCGTGGATGCGGCCATGGCGCGACGGGTCCTCGTGCAGGTAGCCGTCGATATCGCCGATCGCCGAAACCAGCGGGCCGCCGGGAATACTGAGGAAGCCAAGCGGCACCGTCTCTTCCATGCCCTTGACGGTGAATACCCAGTTGGCGGGGCCGGCCTGGATGTCCGGCGTGCGGAACACGCCGTTGCCCGAGGTGATCCACACGGCGCGCGGATCCCGCGGGTCGAACTCCACCGAACCGGTCCAATGGATGCCGTGGCCCTTGAGCCAGGGCACGCCGGCGGAATCACGGGTAAATTCGCGCGCCGAGCCGCCCCCGATCACATCAAGCCAGGTGTCGCCGCCATCTTCGCTCAGGTAGACGCGGTCGCCCTTGGCGTCGCCCTGCGGCAGGAAGGTGTTGATGGTCGAGACCACGATGCGGCGCGGATTGCGGGGATCGACGCTGATCCCGGCGAAAGGATGGCCGACGTCCCTGGGCGTGATATTCGTCCAGGCGCCGCCCGCGATGTTGTAGCGCCACACCTGGCCGCGGCGCATCGGCTCGGTCCCGGTGCGGTCCGGATGGGGACCGGCGCCGTCGGCATAAGTCAGGTACAGGTTGCCGGCGCCGTCCAGCACGGCGCGCTGGGGCATCAGGTCCAGCGGCGCCCCGGCGACCGGAACGAAGTTCAGGCCGCCGTCGTCGCTGCGATAGAGATTCGGCCCTACCCTGCCGAAGCGCGAGACAGCCACGAACAGGCGGCGCGCGCGCCCGTTCGCCACGCTGGCCGGGTCGGGTACGACCACGTTGATGCCGACATCGTTGGGCGTCGTCGTCACCGGCAGGCTCTCGAGCCGGGTCCAGCGCTCGCCGGCATCGCTGCTGAAGAACAGTCCGTCGCGGCGCGACCCCAGGTAGAGTATGTCGCCGTTGCCCGGATCGACCGCCAGGCGTTCGCCATTCTGCCGGCCCATGCCATTGCCATGGGTCTTGAACTGGCTGGTGACGTCGATCGTGGTGAAGCTCTTGCCGTAGTCGGTGGAACGCAGGACCGCGGTACGGCCGCCATTCAGGTAGCTGATCCCGGCCAGCAGGTAGATGCGGCCGGCGTGGCGCGGATCGATCGCCAGCGCGTCGATGCCGAGGAAGCCGGTCTGGTCTTCCGCCACCCAGTCCATCAGGGGCCACCAGCGCTGTTCCTTCGCGTCCCAGCGATAGGCCCCGCCGACGTCGGTACGGGCGTAGGCGACACCCGGCTCGCTGCGGCTCGGCAGCACGGCGGTGACGAAACCGCCGCCGCCGATGGCCACGCTGTCCCACACATAGTCCACGCGCACCGGCGCATCATGGACCGGGCCCGGGCCAGTGCCCATTCCCGCGCCCATGTCTGAACTCGCGCCGGTCAGCATGGCCAGCGCGATGGCGAGTCCGCCCGCCCCCTTCAGCAACGTCATCGTCGCGCTCCGTTCAGGACTTGGCAAAGACGCGGAAGCTGTGCGGCGGGATGGTCACCTCGCTCACCTGCTCCTGGCTGCTCGACCCGGGCACGGTTTCCGCCGCCGCCTTGCCGGCCGCGTGCACCGCCTGTTTGACCACCCTGACCTTGACCGGCGTATCGCGGAAGGACTGGATCACATAGGCGCCGTTATCATAGGTGAACAGGCTGACGCCGCTCGGGGCCTCGATGCGCAACGGGCGGTCGGCCATCAGGTACTTGCTCACGTTGTGCATCACGCCGGGCGGCATGCTGTACAGGTCGCCGATATTGCTCGGGATGGTCAGCACGTAAAGCAAGCCCTTCGAGTAGCGGTTCATCAGGAGGATGGGGAAGCCGCGCGCCCCCGATACGCCGCGGATGATCGGCCAGGCGTCGTTGGTGTAGTAGTGCAGTTCCGGGAAGATCACGTCTTTCGGCGCGGCCTTCGGATCCTCGCGCAGCGATTCGCCATTGCCGGCGCCATAGCCGTTGTAGTAATCGTTCAGCGCAACCTGGTTGCCGGTGGCGTAGACCTCGAGCAGATCCTGGAAGCCGCCGTCCTTGCGCCTGGTATCCTGGGTGGCTTTCACGAAGCCGGAGGTGACGAACACCGTCTTCCCCGCCTGGAGCTGGCCCTTGATCTTGCCGATGATGCCAGGATCGGTGGCCGCCGCCTCGGTCAGGAGGATGGTGCTGGCGCCGGCCGGGAACCTGGCCGTCATGGCGATCGGAATACCGACGTTGCCGAGGTAGTTGTGCAGGAAGTCCTCACCCGAGGAATGCGGCGGCTTGTAGCTCGGCACCCCGGTCGGCTCGCCCAGCTGGCCCAGCACCGCGTCGACCTGGCGCAGCGCGGCGCCGGCGGCCAGGCCCCAGCCCGGAGGCGCCTTGGCGTCCGGATTGGCGGCGCGCCAGTCGGCGGCGATCTTGTTCCAGTTGAAGCTGGTGTCCTGGTCGGCCCACGGGCGTTCGCCCGCCACGGCCTCCATGTCCTGGGCCATCGGGTGCCAGTTGAACAGCGTGATCTCGGGCGTCTTGGCCAGCATGGTGTCCCACAGCTGCTCGGCGAAGCGGTCGAGGTAGCGGATCGAATAGGTGTCGACCCAGCCGCCGCCGTTCCTGCCATCCTTGCGCAGGGTGCTGTAGTAGCGGATCACGCTGTAGGATTCGTATTGCTGCAGCAGCTGGTCGGTGATTACCGGATCGCGCGTCTCGGTACCGGCGTAGATCCCGTCGAACATCTCGGGCTGCTTTTCGAGGTCGAAGCCGAGGCCCTGGAAGTGCTCGTACCAGTTGGGATACTTGACGATGACCTTGACGTTCGGGTTGGCGGCCTTGGCAGGCCCGATCACCAGTTCTTTCGATACCTTGCGCATGGTGTCGAGGCGGTACTGGGTCCAGGAGCGTTTGCCCTTGGCCTTGATGTCCGCATCGGACTTGGAGGTGTAGAAGAAAAAGTCGTCCAGGATCACCGTGTCGAAGTGGCGCGCGGCCTGCTCCATGGCTTGCCTGGCCATCTTGCGGTGCTCCGGCAGCTCGTAGTCGAAGGTCATGAACTGGCCATTGAAGCCGCCCGCCGCCAGCGTGACGCCACCGGCCACTTCCACTCCCTTGGCCTGGAACTGGCGCTTGACGGTGTCGATCTCGGCGTCACTGGCGAAATGCAGGTCGCGGTAGGTCTCGATGTAGACCTTGTCGAAGGGAACCTGGCTCATGGCGCGCGCGTACTGGTGCTCGAACACCTTCGGGTCCGACAGCTCCTTCGTGACGTTCACCGGAATGTAGATCGCGGTCTTGAAGTGCTTGTAGTGGCCGGCCTTGGGCGCGGGCGCCGCGGCTTGCGCGGCTGCGTGAGCCGGCTGCAGCGTCAGGGAAGCGAGGCTGGCTACGGTGACCGCGGCAATAGTCGCCGCAACCACGCCCGCGCCGGTGAGGCGGGTGATCGAGGTGCGCATACGTCTCCTGGTTTTTTCGTTGTTATTGGCCTACTGAAGACTATGCTAAACCAATCCCAAAGCCACTTGCAAGGAAAATGTTCGCGCTAACAGCGAATTTACAAACTCCTCGTGCCTCGGGGAAGATATTTCACATTCCCGCCCGACGGAATGGCAAGGATCCCAGCGCGCTGCGCCGGGGTTTGTTATGATAGCGCCTAACAATTAACGAACATTTCCACCCACACGGATCACATCAGGAGCACCCATGACGATTCACGGAGACATGATCATCGGCCACCGCATCGAGCGCGGCGCGGCCGCCGAAGTACGCAGCGCCGACCCGGCGCGCGGTATCCAGCTGGACCCCGGCTTCGGGACCGCGGCCCCGGACCAGCTGGCCGTTGCCTGCGCGCTGGCCGAACAGGCCTTCGACGCCTACCGCGCCGTGAGCCTGGAACGGCGCGCGCGCTTCCTCGAGACCATCGCCGACCGTATCCTCGACATCGGCCCGCTCCTGATCGAACGCGCCAGCCAGGAAAGCGGCCTGCCGCTGGCCCGCCTCGAAGGCGAGCGCGGGCGCACCATGAACCAGCTGCGCCTGTTCGCCAAGGTAGTCCGCGACGGCCACTTCCTCGAAGCGACCCTCGATTCCGCCCTGCCCCAGCGCACGCCGCCACGCCCGGACCTGCGCATGCGCAAGATCCCGCTCGGCCCGGTGGCCGTGTTCGGCGCCAGCAACTTCCCGCTTGCCTTCTCGGTGGCGGGCGGCGATACGGCCTCCGCCCTCGCCGCGGGCTGTCCGGTGGTGGTGAAGGCGCACAACGCCCACCTCGGCACTTCCGAACTGGTGGCCAAGGCGGTGCAGAAGGCCGCGATCGAGTGCGGCATGCCGGAAGGCGTGTTCTCGATGGTGATCGGCGAAGGCAAGCAGATCGGCCAGGACCTGGTGAATCATCCGGCGATCCAGGCGGTCGGTTTCACCGGCTCGCGCCAGGGCGGCCTGGCCCTGGTGCGCAGCGCGAACAGCCGCCCAGTGCCGATCCCCGTGTACGCGGAGATGAGCAGCATTAACCCGGTGTTCCTGCTGCCGGGCGCCCTCGCAGCGGACGGCGCCAAGCTGGCGTCCAGCTTCGTCGACTCGCTGACCCTGGGCGTCGGCCAGTTCTGCACCAACCCCGGCCTCGTGATCGCACTGGCCGGCCCGCAGCTCGACGCCTTCCGCGCAGCCACCGTGGAGGCCTTGCAGGCCAAGACGGCGGGGACCATGCTGACCGCGGGCATCCACCAGGCTTACGTCGACGCCATCGGGCGCCGCTCCGGGCTCGAAGGCGTCGAGCTGGTTGCGCATGGCGGCGCCGAGGGCGAGGGCTGCGCCGCGCAGGCGGCGTTGTACCAGTGCGATGCGGCCACCTACCTGGCCAATCCGGCGCTGGAAGAAGAAATCTTCGGGCCGACCTCGGTCATCATCGCCTGCCGCGGCGAGGCCGAGCTGCTGGCCGTGACCCGCCACCTGGAAGGCCAGCTGACCGCCACCGTGCATGCGACCGACGCCGACCACGGCATCGCCGCCGCCCTGCTGCCCCTGCTGGAGCGCAAGGTCGGCCGTATCCTGTTCAACGGTTTCCCGACCGGGGTCGAGGTGGCGCATGCGATGGTGCACGGCGGCCCCTTCCCGGCGACCGCGGACAGCCGCTCGACCTCGGTGGGCGCGACCGCCATCGAGCGCTTCCTGCGGCCGGTGTGCTACCAGGACGTGCCGGCCGGACTGCTGCCGGAGGCGCTGCGCGATGAGAATCCGCTCAAACTGGCGCGCATGGTCGATGGTCGGCTGACCGTCGGGTCCTGAGTCGCCGTAAAAAAAGCCGGCCACATGGCCGGCTTGTTCATTGGAGCGGTCCCGATATCAGCGCCGCCCGCTGCGCGTCACCACATCCATCCACACCGCCAGCGTCAGGATCAGCCCCTTGACGATCATCTGCCAGTAGGTGTCCACATCCAGCATCGACATGCCGTTGTCCAGGCTCGCCATCACCAGCGCACCCACCAGCGCGCCGTGCACGGTGCCGGCGCCGCCGCGCATCGAGGTGCCGCCGATGAAGCAGGCCGCGATCACGTCCAGTTCGCCCGACACGCCGGCCGAGGGCGAACCCGCCGCCAGGCGCGCCGTGTTGATCAGGCCCGCCAGCGCGCACATCAGGCCCATCAGGCCGAAGATCCACAGCTTGACCGCCTTGACGTTGATGCCCGAGAGCCGGGTCGCTTCCATGTTGCTGCCCACCGCATAGATGCGGCGGCCGAACACGGTCTGCCTGGCGATGTAGCTGAACACCCCCAGCAGCACCAGCAGGATCAGCACCGGCAGCGGAATGCCTTCGTAGCTGTTGAAGGTCGAGATCAGGCCGGCCAGGACCACGCCGACCAGGGCCACGCGGAACACCGAACGCCACAGCGCGATCACCGGCAGGTTGTGCTTGGCCTGGCTGGCGCGCTGTCGCCATGCGAGCACGCCGGCCAGCACGAACAGGCCCACTCCCAGGGCGATGCCGAGGCTGGGCGGCAGGTAGGCCTGGCCCAGCTGCTCCATCTCCGGCGACACCGGCGCCACCGTCGCGCCGTCGGTCAGGCCCAGCACCACACCCCGGTAGGCCAGCATCCCTCCCAGGCCGACAATGAAGGACGGTATGCCCGCGTAAGCCGTGAGGAAGCCGTTCAGGAAGCCCAGCATCAGGCCCGCCCCGAGCACCACCGCGATCGAGAGCGGCAAGGGCATGCCATGGGTGACGTCGAGCACGGCCGCCAGCCCGCCCAGCAGGCCGAGGAGCGAGCCGACCGACAAGTCGATCTCGCCCGCGATGATGACGAACACCATGCCGCAGGCCAGGATGCCGGTGATCGACATCTGGCGCATCAGGTTCGACAGGTTGCGCGCGGAGGTGAAGCCGCCGTCGGTCTTCCAGCTGAAGAAGGCCCAGATCAGGGCGATGGCGACCAGCAGGGCCAGGATCTTGTACTGGGTGAAGATCTGCTTGACGTTGATGCCCGGCGCTGCCGCGGACTGCCGGGGCGCCTGCACGGGGGCGGGGATGGAATCGGTTTTCATGATCGTTCGATAAAAAAGGTTAAACGAGGGCCGGCGCCGCTTGGCCAAGGGCGGCGGCGAGCACCATTTCCTGGGTCAGTCCCTGGTTGACGAAGTCGCCGCGCAGCTTGCCTTCGCCCATGACCAGCACGCGGTCCGAGACGCCCAGCACTTCAGCCAGCTCGGACGAGACCATGATGATGGCGATGCCCTGCGCGGCCAGCTCCAGCATCAGTTTGTAGATCTCGAACTTGGCGCCGACGTCGACGCCACGGGTGGGTTCATCGAGAATCAGCACCTTGGGATTGGTCAGCAACATCTTGGCCAGCACGGCCTTCTGCTGGTTACCGCCGGACAGCGCCGTGATCGGCAATGCCGGGCTGGCCGTTTTGAGCGCCAGGCGGCGGATCTGGTCGGCGATCTCGCGCGACTCGAGCGTGTCGTCGATCCGGCTCAGGTGCGAATAGCGTCCCAGGACCGAGAGCGTGATGTTCTCGCCCACCGACAGGTCGCGCACGATGCCGTGATGCTTGCGGTCTTCCGGCACCAGGGCGAAACCGGCGCGGATCGCCTTCATGGGCTCGGAGGTGTCCACGCGCTGGCCTTCGAGCCAGACCTCGCCCTCGTACTCGCCCGGATAGGACCCGAACAAGGCGGTCACCAGTTCGGTGCGCCCTGCCCCGACAATCCCGGCGATGCCCAGGATCTCGCCGCGGCGCAGCTGGAAGGAGACGTCGTCGACCTTCTTGCGCTGCGGCTGGTCGGGATCCCAGCAAGTGATGTTGCGCGCCTCCATCACCACTTCGCCGACCGGATGCGGCAGCGAGGGGTAGAGCTGATTCAGCTCGCGGCCGCACATCTGGGCGATGATGCGGTCCACGCTCATCTCGGGCATCGGGGTGGTGGCGATGTGCTTGCCGTCGCGGATCACCACGACCGTGTCGCAGATCGCGGCCACTTCCTCGAGCTTGTGCGAGATATAGACGCAGGCCACGCCCTTGGCCTTGAGTTCGCGGATGATCTCGAGCAGGACGGCGATCTCGCTGGCGGTGAGCGAGGCCGAGGGCTCGTCCAGGATCAGCAGGCGCGCGTTCTTGTTCAGGGCCTTGCCGATCTCGATCAGCTGCTGGTGGCCGCCGCCGTAGTTCTTCACCGGCAGCACCACGTTGACGTCGGGCAGCCTGAGCTCGCGGAGGATCTCCTCGGCGCGGCGGTTCATGGCGGGATAGTTCAGGCGCCCGCCGGGCAGGGTCGGTTCGTTCCCCAGGAAGATGTTCTCGGCCACCGACAGCTCGGGCACGAGCATCAGCTCCTGGTGGATGATGATGATGCCGGCGTCCTCGGTCTCGCGCACCGAGCGCGCGCGCAGCGGCTGGCCGTCGAACAGGATCTCGCCATCCCAGCTGCCGTGCGGGTAGACCGCCGACAGCACCTTCATCAGGGTGGATTTGCCGGCGCCGTTCTCGCCGCACAGGCCGATGCATTCGCCCGGGCGGATCGCCAGGTCGATCCCGTCGAGCGCGGGCACACCGTCGAATCGCTTGGCGATTCCCTTCATTTGAAGCAGATAGGCGGACATGTCGGGCACTTTTGTTCGCTACGTTGGAATTGTCGGGCGTGGCAAGGGCCTGGCCGCGGGCTTGGCCCCTGCCTGACACTTGCCTGGCTCACGCCCGCCCACAGGCGGGCAACATGCTCACCCCCCGGCTTACTTCCCGGCCAGCTGGGACTGGGTGTAGAAGCCGTCCTTGACCAGCAGGTCGACGTTGGCCTTGTTCAGCAGGATCGGCTTGAGCAGGATGGTGTCGACCTGCTTGAAGCCGTTGGCCAGCTTGGCGTTGTAGGCCGGCTTCTCGTTGCGCACCAGCTGCACGGCCATGCGCGCGGCGTTGGAAGCGATTTCCTTGAGCGGCTTGTAGACGGTCATCGACTGGGTGCCCGCCATCACGCGGCGCACCGCGGCCAGGTCGGCGTCCTGTCCCGACACGGCCACCTTGCCGGCCAGCTTCTGGGAAGCCAGCGCCTGGATCGCGCCGCCGGCGGTGGCGTCGTTCGACGCGACCACGGCGTCGATCTTGTTGCCGTTGGCGGTCAGCGCATTCTCGACGATGGACATCGCCTCGGAGGGGCTCCAGTCCTTGACCCACTGCTGGCCGACTACCTTGATGTCGCCCTTGTCGATCAGGGGTTTCAGGACCTTGAGCTGGCCCTCGCGCAGCATCTTGGCGTTGTTGTCGGTCGGCGCGCCGCCCAGCAGGTAGTAGTTGCCCTTGGGTTTCAGCTGGACCAGGGACTGGGCCTGCAGTTCGCCCACGGTCTTGTTGTCGAAGGAGATGTAGGCGTCGACGTCGGCGTTCAGGATCAGGCGGTCATAGGACAGCACCTTGATCTTGGCCTTCTTGGCTTCGCGGACGGCGTTGTTCAGCACCGTCGCGTTGTAGGGAACGATCACCAGCACGTCGACGCCGCGCGAGATCAGGTTCTCGATCTGGGCGATCTGGCGCTGCTCGCTGGCGTCGGCGGATTGTACGTACACCTTGGCGCCGAGCTTTTCGGCGGCCTGGGTGAAGTAGTCGCGGTCGCGCGTCCAGCGCTCCAGCCGCAGGTCGTCGATCGAGAAGCCGATTTTCGGGTTCTTGGCATCCGCGTGGGCGGCGCCGGCGGAAAACAGCATCGCGCAGGCGAGGCCGACGGCCGTGATCATCTTGTTCATTTACGTCTCCTGTTGGTTCTCGTTGTCGCCGCGGCGGTCGAGCCTCGCCGCGGCCTTTGCTATTCTGCTCAAAAAACGGTGATAACGCTACCTCGACGAGGTTTAGCCGATTAATGGTTATGGCGGGGCATGTCGTGGCCGACGCCGCGGTACTCCAGGGCCATCTCCATGCAGGCGCCGGTGTGCAGCTGGCCCACCGTGGCCCGGTAGATCTGCTGCCAGGGGGTCTGGTTGGGCGGGATCGGCGGCGGCGCGTCCTGGCGGCGCCTGGCCAGCTCCTCGTCCGCCAGCAGCACGTCGCAGCGCCCGGTGTTCAGGTCGACCCGCACCACGTCGCCGGTGCGCAACAGCGCCAGGTTGCCGCCCGCCGCGCTCTCGGGCGAGGCGTTCAGGATGGACGGGCTGTCCGAGGTGCCCGACTGGCGGCCATCGCCCAGGGTCGGCAGCGCCTTGATCCCCTTCTTGATCAGCGCGTCGGGCGGCTGCATGTTGACCACCTCGGCCGAGCCGGGCCAGCCCACCGGTCCGGAACCGCGGATCACCAGCATGGTACGCTCGTCGATACCGAGGGCCGGATCGTTGATGCGGTGGTGGTAGTCGTCCGAGCCGTCGAACACCACCACGCGGCACTCGAACGCATTCTCGCTGCCCGGCTCCGACAGGTAGCGTGCGCGGAAGGCTTCCGAGATCACGCTGGTCTTCATGATAGCGAAGTCGAACAGATTGCCCTTCAGGACCATGAAGCCGGCGTTCTGCTTGAGCGGCGCGGCGAAAGGCTTGATCATCTCGCGGTCCGCGCTTTCGCGCCCCTCGAGGTTCGCCTTCATGCTGGCGCCGGTCACGGTGGGACGGTCGGCGCGCAGCAGGCCCGCCCCTTCCAGCTCCCACATCACGGCCGGCACGCCGCCCGCGCGGTGGAAGCGCTCGCCCAGGTATTGGCCGGCAGGCTGCATATTGAGCAGCAGCGGCACCTCGTAGCCGTAGCGCATCCAGTCCTCAGGCGTGATCTCGACCCCGGCGTGGCGCGCCATCGCCACGATGTGCGGCTGGGCGTTGCTGGAGCCGCCGATGGCGGCGTTGACCACGATCGCGTCCAGGAAGGCGTCGCGGGTCAGGATGCTCGAGGGACGCAGGTCCTCATGGGCCATGCCGACGATGCGGCGGCCGGTTTCATAAGCCATCTGCCCGCGTTCGCGGTAGGGCGCGGGAATCGCCGAGCAGCCGGTGAGCGACATGCCGAGCGCCTCGGCGACCGCGTTCATCGTCGACGCCGTGCCCATGGTGTTGCAGTGACCGGCGGACGGCGCGGAGGCGGTGGCGATTTTCAGGAACTTGTCCTCGTCGATCTCGCCGGCGGCCAGCAGGCGGCGTCCCTTCCAGATCGCCGCGCCCGACCCCACCAGTTCGCCCTCGAACCAGCCGTCCAGCATCGGCCCGCCCGACAGCACGATGGCCGGGATGTCGACGGTGGCGGCGGCCATCAGCTGGGCCGGGGTGGTCTTGTCGCAGCCGGTGGTCAGGACCACGGCGTCGATCGGATAGCCGTGCAGGATCTCGACCAGGCCCAGGTAGGCCAGGTTGCGGTCCAGGGCCGCGGTCGGGCGGCGGCAGTTCTCGAAGATCGGGTGCAGCGGGAATTCCATCGGAATGCCGCCCGCGTCGCGGATGCCGTCGCGCACCCGCTTGGCCAGCTCCAGGTGGATGCGGTTGCAGGGCGAGATGTCGCTGCCGCTCTGGGCGATGCCGATGATCGGCTTACCCGAGCGCAGTTCCTCGGGCGTGATCCCGTAGTTCATGAAGCGCTCGAGGTAGAGCGCGGTCATGTCGATGCGCTCCGGATTGTCGAACCAGTCCTGGGACCGGAAGCGGCGCTTGCTGTTGCTCGAACCGTTGATCGAATTCATGGTGTCCTTACTCCTGCAGGCGCAGCGCATGCTGCGGCAGTCCCGGCACGTCGGCGCGGAAGGTGAACAGGCTGCCGGCCAGCGGCTGGGCCGCCAGCTCCGCGGGCGACAGGCCCTTGCGCGCACTGGTCGCGTACACGGTGCGCAGGTCCTCGCCGCCGAAGGCCAGCTTGGTGATGTTCGCGCAGGGGAAGCGGACCTCGCCCAGCTTGCGCCCCAGCGGGTCGTAGCGCTCGATGCGCCAGCCGCCGAAAGTGGCGATCCAGACGGCGCCTTCGCTGTCGACGGCCATCCCGTCCGGGTAGCCGGCGCCCTCCAGTTCGACGAAGCCGCGCTTGCGCGCCAGGCCGCCGTCCTCCAGCACGTCGAAGGCATAGACCCGCTTGTCCAGTGTGTCGGTGTGATACAAGGTGCGGCCGTCCGGGCTCAGCGCCGGGCCGTTGGTGATGACATAGCCTTCGTCCATGGTGGCCACCTGGGCCCCATCGAACCGGTACAGCGCGCCGGTCGGCGCTTGCTCGGCGTCGTCCATCGACCCGAACCACAGGCGGCCGTGGGCGTCGACGTGGCCGTCGTTGAAGCGGTTTCCGGGTTTGTCGGTTTCGACGCTCAGGAGCGGCGCGAAAGCGCCGGTGTCCTCGATGAAGAGGTACAGGCCGTCTTCGAGCGAGCAGACCATGGCGCCGTCCTCGGCCGGCACGATGAAGCTGACCTGGCCGGGCGCCTCCCAGCTGCGGCGATCGCCCCCATCGGCGTCGCAGCGGTGGATGCGGCGGCCCTTGATGTCGACGAACCAGACCAGGCCGCGCGCGGCGTCCCACAGCACGCCCTCGCCCAGAACGGCGCCGGCTTCCCACAGGCAGCGCGGGCTTGCTTCCACCGCGGTGTTCGTGGTGACGCTCATGCGCCGTACCAGCCCGCGTCGACGAAATATTCGCGGCCGCTGCAGCGGCGCGCGTTGTTCGAGGCCAGGAACAGCGACAGCGCGGCAACGTCCTGCATCTCGACGCGCTCGCGCAGGCACTGGCCGGCCAGGATGCGTGCTTCTTCTTCCGGCGTATGCCACAGCGCCTGCTGGCGCGGCGTGCGCACGGCGCCCGGAATCACCGAATTGACCCGGATGTCGTCGCCGCCCAGGTCGCGCGCCATGCCGCGGCTCATGCCCTCGATCGCTGCCTTGGCGGTCATGTAGAGGGAGAGCTGCGAAGACGCCAGGTGCCAGGAGATCGAGCCGAAGTTCAGGATCACGCCGCCCTTGCCGTTCTTGCGCATCATGCGCACCGCCGCCTGGGCGCAAAAGAACTGGTGGCGCAGGTTCACGGCCATGCGGTTCTCCCAGTAGGCCGGGGTCACGTCGTCGATCTCGTGGCGGTCGTCGTTGGCCGCATTGTTGAGCAGGATATCGACGCCGCCGGCCTCGCTGTCGACGTGGGCGAAGGCCGCGGCCAGCGCGTCGAGATCGGTCAGGTCGCAGTGGACGAAGCGCGGCGGGTGCACCGCACCGGCCAATGACTCGGCCAGCGCGCGCGACGCCTCGGCGGCGATGTCGAGGAACCAGACCTGCGCGCCCTGCCCGGCGAAGGCGGCCACCAGTTCGCTGCCGATGCCGGTCCCGCCGCCGGTGATGACGACGCGCTTGCCGGCCAGGTCGGGGTAGCTCGCGTAGACGAAGGGTTCTTGTTGTGTGTGAGGCATGTTGGACTCGCTGATCTTGGATGGTTTGCGCTCTCAGGCGCCATGGCGGCCGGCGGCCGTTAGGCCGCGCCGCGCCAGGTTGCGGTACAGGGCGCGCACGCCGAAGGTCCAGGGCGCGATCTCGTCGCTGCGGCCCACGGTGTTCACCAGTGCGCCGAGCGAGGGGGTGGAAATGCTGACGCGGTCGCCCGCGTGGTGGGTGAAGCCGCCGCCCGCCGCGTCGCGGTCCTTGATCGGCGAGAACATCGTGCCCAGGAAGAGCATGAAGCCGTCCGGATACTGGTGGTGCGCGCCGCAGGTCTGCGCGACCAGGTCGAGCGGGTCGCGGCTGATCTCGCGCATGCGGCTGCGGCCCTCCAGCTCGAACCCGTCGCTGGCGCCCTCGATCAGCATGCGCACCTCGAGTTCGCGCACCGTGTCGATCCCGAAATCGCCGTCGAACAGCCGGATGAAGGGGCCGATGGCGCAGGAAGCGTTGTTGTCCTTGGCCTTGCCCAGCAGGAGCGCGCTGCGGCCCTCGATGTCGCGCAGGTTGACGTCGTTGCCGAGGGTCGCGCCCAGCACTTCGGCGCGGCTGTTCACCGCCAGCACGATCTCCGGTTCGGGATTGTTCCAGCGCGAGCTCGGATGCAGGCCCACCTGGGCGCCATGGCCGACCGCCGACATCGGCTGCGACTTGGTGAAGACTTCGGCGTCGGGGCCGATGCCCACTTCCATATACTGCGACCACAGCCCGCGTCCGGCCAGTTCCGCCTTGAGGCGCATGGCGGCCTCGGAGCCCGGCACGATCTCCGACAGGTCGGTGCCGATGGCGTCGCGCAGCTGCTGGCGCAGCGCGCCGGCGCGCCCCGGGTCGCCCTTGGCCTGCTCTTCGATCACGCGCTCGAGCAGGCTGACCGCGAAGGTCACGCCGCAGGCCTTGACCGCCTGCAGGTCGCAAGGCGCGAGCAGGCGCAATCCGCCCGGGCCGGCCTCGCCGCGCAGCGCCGACTCGAGCAGGCCCTGGGCGGCGCCCAGGTCCTCGCCCTCGGCGCCGCGCACAATGGCGAGCAGGCCGGCGGCGTCCAGCTCGAACAGGTCGGCGACCGTCGCCGCGTGGCCGGTGATGTCGACCAGGCGGCCGCCGCGCACGGCGACCACGGCCGGGCCGTCGACCGGCGCCGGACGCCACACGCGGCCGACCAGCAGCGCACGCTCGGCGTCCTCGGGCAACAGATTGGCTTGGAAAGCTGTCATGGGTTCTCTCGTAGTGGATTGCCGCCAGGGCCGCCCATGGCGGGCCGGATCCTGCCTGCCAGGAGGATGGCTTATTCGGGAATGAGGGCCTGCATCACCGGCGCGGGGCGATACGGGCGGGCGCGCGAGCGCGGGCGGCCGTGGTGAAGCATGCTTGTCTCCTTCGTTATTTGTTATGCGTTGCGATCGACAACATTCGATTAACCTAAAATGTTACCGCAACCATTGCAGTCTACATACCGGGTGCGAGGATTGTCAATCGATTATTCGAGGGATGATGTTAGGTGGTCGCGAACGCCATGGCGGTGCCGGGGGAACAGCGCACGACCCGCACCGTGGGCGCCTGACGAACCTGGGCGCCGGCCGAGGCCGACGCCGAATCCCGGTGCGACGGTTTTTCGGCCAAGGGGCTGCCTCAGCCGGAGCAAGGCAGGCTGCCGCCGTTGGCGGCGTGGCCATGAGTCCTTAGCTGGCGTAGCTGCGTTTGGCCGCGGCCTGCGGCAGGCGTGCCGGCGGGCGGGTGCGCGGGGCGGCGTCGGATTGGCGGCGTACCAGCTCCGAATCCATGGTGATCTGTTCGGGCGCGGCGTCCTCGCCTTCGCGCAGGGCGCGCACGCGCCGTACCAGCGACTGCACCGCCTCGCGCGCCATACCGGCGATCGGCTGGCGCACGGTGGTGAGTTCAGGCCAGATGGTGGTCGCCAGCGCGGTATCGTCGAAACCGGTCACGGTCAGGTCGCCCGGCACATCCAGGCCCAGGCGGTGCGCCACGGCGACGGTGGCGGCGGCCATGTCGTCGTTGCTGGCGAAGATCGCGGTCGGGCGCTCGGCCAGCGACAGCAGGGTTTCGGCCGCGTCCAGGCCGGAGCGGTAGGTGAACATGCCAGGCACCACCAGCTCCTCGCCGGCGTCGGCGCCCTTCTCCGCGATGGCCGCGCGGTAGCCGGCCAGGCGGCGCGCGCTGGCGGTCTGGTTCGGGTGGCCGAGGATGAAGCCGATGCGCTGGTGGCCCAGGGTGATCAGGTGGCGCGTCATGCGGTAGGCGGCGTCGTAGTCGTCGATGCTGACCGCTCCCACCTGGGCGTCCGGCAGGCCGCAGGCCACGACCACCGCCGGGATGCCGGCATCGTTGATGCAGCGCAGGACCGACACGCTGTCGCACAGCGGCGGAGGCAGGATGATGCCGTCCAGGCCGTTCTCGATCAGGCGCTGGGTCTGCTCGGCTTCCTGGGTACCCGCCTCGCACTTTTCCACGAACAACTGGACGTTGTTCAGGCCCGACTGGGTCAGCAGGCCGACCAGGAACTCGCTCAGGTAGGCGGCGCTTGGGTTGCTATACAAGAAGCCGACGCGGATCGGCTTGGAGCCGGCCAGGTTGCGTGCCTCCTGGTTCGGCGTGTAATTCAGGGCGGCAACGGCCTCGGCGACCTTGCGGCGCGTGCTTTCGCGCACCAGGCCCTTGCCGTTCATCACCCGCGACACCGTCATCGCCGAGACACCGGCCAGCTTGGCGACATCGACCATGGTCGGTTTGCCGCCTTCCATGGCTTCCCGGATGGCGTCGAGTTTGGATTTGGTCATGGCTGGCGTGCTTCCCTGGTCTTGATGTTTGCGGCATGTTAGCACAGTTACGGTCTTGCAAGCACCGGCTGCCGGTTGCCCACCCGCAGCACGCTCGTGCGGCGAGAAATCGATTTCTTGGCGTTCAGGTTTGCGCTAACATAGGGGTGCTTCGCTTGTCCAGGGACGCTTTCATGCGCCACGGATGAGAATTGTTGAGGCTTGAAAGGTTCGTGAAAGAATTTTCAATGACAATGCGTGCAAGATCCCGTATTGACGTTGTATGAAATGCACAGCAGGCGCCCGCGCTTGCGCTAAACTGTTGCAAGTTCATAAAGGCCATGACACGAAAGCCCTGCCCGTGCCCACCCAGCCCCGTATGACAGACACCGCATGAACCCCGCCCCTTCCGCGTTCACGTTCGGGCCGTTCGAGCTGCACCCGGTACGCCGGTTGCTGCTGAGGAACGGCGAGCCCGTCCAGATCGGCAGCCGGGCGTTCGACGTCCTGAGCCTGCTGCTCGAGCGCGCCGGCGCCATCGTCGGCAAGGAAGAGCTGATGGCGCGCGCCTGGCCGCGCACCTGTGTCGAGGAGTCGAACCTGCGGGTCCACATCAGCGCGCTGCGCAAGGTGCTGGAAAAGGACGGCGACGGCGTGCGCTACATCGACAACGTCGCCGGACGGGGCTATAGCTTCGTCGCACCGGTTTCCCTTGGCCGCAACGCAACGCCCAGCCGCATCACCCCACTTTCCGCGCCGGCCCGGCTCGAATCCCGCCTGGGTTCGCGCCTGGTCGGCCGCGAGGAGACACTGGCAGCGGTCTGCGCCGGGCTGGCCGACGTCCGTCTGCTGAGCATCGTCGGTCCGGGCGGCGTGGGCAAGACGGCCCTCGCGGTCGCCGCCGCCCGCCAGGCGGCCCAGCACTTCCCGGATGGCGCCTGCCTGGTCGAGCTGGGCGCCGTCGCCAGTCCCGCGCTCGTCACCGACGCCCTGGCCACCGCCCTGCAATTGCCGGCGCACCCCCCTTACGACGCCATCCTGGCCCAGTTGCGCGGACGCCGCATGCTGCTGATCCTCGACAGCTGCGAACACCTGGGGGACGCGCCGGCGCGCCTGGCCGAGGCGCTGTGCGCGGCGGCGCCCGGCCTGAAGATCCTCGTCACCAGCCGCGAGGCCCTCGGGGTGGCGGGTGAACGGGTGCATTCGCTGGGGCCGCTCGCATTGCCGGCGCCGGACGCGCCCCTCGGGCCCGATGCCCTGGACGCCTATGGCGCGCTCGCGCTGTTCGCCCAGTGCGCGGCCGGCGCCCTCGATCCAGCTCGCCTCGGCAGCCAGGAATTGGGACTGGTGGCCGAGATCTGCCGCCGTCTCGACGGCCTGCCGCTGGCGATCGAACTGGCGGCGGCGCGGGTGCCGATGCTGGGCCTGCACGGCGTGGCGTCCGGACTGGGCGATTCGCTCGCCCTGCTGTCGCGCAGCCGCCCTGGCGGAGAATCGCGCCACCAGTCGATGCGCGAGGTGCTGGACTGGAGCTGGGCGCTGCTGGCGACGCCGGAACGGCGCCTGCTGCGGCGCCTGTCGGTCTATCGCGGCGCCTTCACGGCCGACTGCGCCCGCGCCCTGTGGCAGGATGCCGACGGCGCCTTCGAGCCGGCCATCCTGTACAACCTGGCCGCCCGTTCGCTGCTGGTGTGCGACTACGACGGGGCCGATGTCGGCTACCGCATGCTCGAGACTACCCGCCTGCATGCCGCCGCGCTGCTGGCCTGCGAGGTCGAGCTGCCTGAGGTCAGGCGCGCCCATGCCGCGCGCTGCCTGGCGCTGATGAACGAAGCGCATGCGGCGCGCGCGACGCTCGACGCGGCGCGCTGGCTGGCCCGCTACGGCGGCCGCCTGGCCGATGTACGGGCGGCCCTCGACTGGTGCTTCGACCTGGGGGGCGACAGCGCCCTGGGCGTGCGCCTGGCGGCCGCCTCGATCCTGCTGTGGAGCGAGTCCTCGATGCTGGACGAGCAGCGGGTGCAGATCCTGCGCGCCCTGCCGCATGCGCGCGAGCCGGCCACCGAGATGGCGCTCCAGGCCAGTCTGGGCGGCGCCCTGGTCCATCTCGACCGCCCGTCCGAACAGGTGGGGGCGGCGTTCGCGCGCGCCTATGTGCTGGCGCGCGAGCACGGCGACAGCGCCCAGCGGGCGCGCACCTTCAGCGGCCTGTGCCTGAACCACCTGCTGCAGGGCGAGTATCCGCAGGCGATGGCCCTGGGCCACGCCTTCGCGCCCTACCGCAAGCGCGAGCAGGACGCCGACGCCCACTACGTTCACGACCGCATCATGGCGGCGACCCTGCACTTCCATGGCGAGCAGCGCCAGGCGCGTTTCCATGCCGAGCGCGTCTACCGCCTGCCGCGCACGCCCCGGCACGGTCCAAGCGGCAGTTCGATCCAGTTCGACGGCCCGGCCGCGGCCAGCGCGATCCTGGCGCGCATCCGCTGGCTGGCGGGCCATGCGGAGGAAGCCGCCGCGCTGGCCTCCGAAGCGGTCGAGCGCGCCCAGGAAATCGAGCATCCGGCCTCGATCTGCATGGCGCTGGCCATATCGGCCGTACCAATTGCATTCTGGAATGGCGATACCCGCGCCACCGCCTATTTCACCGGCTTGCTGTGTGAGCGCTCGCAACTGCATGGCCTCAAGCAATGGCAGTCCTGGGCCGTGCACTACCGCGCGCTCAGCGCGGGCGTCTGCCCGAGTGGCAGCACCGGCGTCCTGCAGCCCGGGCCGCAGGCGGAAACCATGTTCACCATCCTGCCGGGGCTGGCCGGCCCGCCCGATTTCGCCCGCGTGGGCCAGGGCCTGGCCGGCTGGTGCGCGGCCGAGCTGGCGCGCCAGAAGGCGGTCTGGATGCGCACCGCCGGCCGCCCGGCCGCGCAGGCCGAGGCCGCGCTGCTGCAGGCGGCGGCGATCGCCGAGTCCCAGGGCGCCCTGGCCTGGCTGCTGCGCGTGGCCCTGACCCGGGCCCAATGGACGCTCGGCACGCCCCAGACCGGGGAGGCGCTGGCCCAGCTGGGCGCTGTCCTGCGCCGCTTCCCGCAGGGTTTCCCCAGCCGCGACCAGCGCGAGGCCCAGGCCCTGGTCGACGGCACCAGCTGGGGCGACAATCCTTTCCTGCCGGACCCGCGCAGCCGCATGGGCTCGCGCGACCGGCTCCAGGCGACAAACCAGGCAACAAATCAGGCAACAAATCAGGCAACGACGCGCTGACACACTTTGTATGACGGCGGGCGGCGATCCGACTATAATTTCGGCCTTCGCCCCACAGGAATTCCCATGTCCCTCCTCGACCACCAGCTCGAACTGCTCTCGCCCGCCAAGACCGCCGAGATCGGCCGCGAAGCCATCCTCCACGGCGCCGATGCGGTCTACATCGGCGGCCCCGCGTTCGGCGCCCGCCACAACGCCAGCAATCCGCTCGAGGACATCGCGGCGCTGGTCGAGTTCGCACACCGCTACCGTTCGCGCATCTTCGTGACCATGAACACCATCATGCACGACGCGGAGCTGGACCTGGCGCGCAAGCAGATCTGGCAACTGTACGAGGCCGGCGTCGACGCCCTGATCATCCAGGACATGGGTCTGCTGGAACTCGACCTGCCGCCGATCCAGCTGCACGCCAGCACCCAGTGCGACATCCGCACCGTGGAAAAGGCGAAGTTCCTGGGCGACGTCGGCTTCTCGCAGCTGGTGCTGGCGCGCGAACTGACCGTCGAGCAGATCAGGAAGATCCGCGCCGAGGTCGACACCCCGCTCGAATACTTCATCCACGGGGCCCTGTGCGTGGCCTTCTCGGGCCAGTGCTATATCTCCCATGCGGACACCGGCCGCAGCGCCAACCGCGGCGACTGCTCGCAGGCCTGCCGCCTGCCCTATACCCTGACCGACGGCGAGGGCCGCGTGGTGGCCTATGAGAAGCACCTGCTGTCGATGAAGGACAACGACCAGAGCGCCAACCTGGAAGCCCTGGTCGACGCCGGCATCCGATCCTTCAAGATCGAGGGCCGCTACAAGGACATGGGCTATGTGAAGAACATCACCGCCCACTACCGCGTGCTGCTGGACCAGCTGCTCGAGCGCCGCGGCGAATTCACGCGCGCTTCCAGCGGCCAGACCCGCGTGCTGTTCACGCCGGACGTGGACAAGAACTTCCACCGCGGCCACACCGACTACTTCGCCCAGGGCCGCCAGGACGACATCGGCGCCTTCGACTCGCCCAAGTACGTGGGCGTGCAGCTGGGCACGGTCACCCGCATCGGCGGCGACCACTTCGACCTCTTGACCGACGCGCCGATGGCGAACGGCGACGGCCTGAACTACATGCACAAGCGCGAGACGGCCGGTATCCAGGCCAACCGCGCCGAAAAGCTGGGCGAGGACGAGGACGGCCAGCGCTGGCGCGTGTTCCCGAACGAACTCATGGCGACCCTGGCGGGCCTGAAGGTGGGCACGGTGATCCACCGTAACCGCGACCACCAGTGGGAAGCGGCGCTGAACAAGAAATCCTCGGAGCGCAAAGTGCGGGTCGACCTGGCCCTGTCGGAAGTCCCCGGCGGCCTGCGCCTGGCGATCACCGACGAGGACGGCATCGCCAGCGAAGCCGTGGCGGCGATCGCCCTCGAGCCGGCCCAGCAGGCGGCCCAGGCCGAGGCCGGCCTGCGCACCAGCCTGGCCAAGCTCGGCAATACGATGTTCGAGGCCGGCCAGGTGGACCTGCGGCTCAGCCAGCCGTGGTTCGTGCCCTCGAGCGCGATCAACGCCCTGCGCCGCGACGCGGTCGCCGCCCACGAGGCCGCCCGCCTGGCGGCCTGGGAGCGCCCGTCGCGCAAGGCCGCGCTTGAACCGCGCGCCACCTATCCGGAGACCCAGCTGAGCTACCTGGCCAACGTCTACAACGAGAAGGCGCGCGCCTTCTACCAGAAGCACGGCGTGCAGCTGATCGACGCGGCCTACGAGGCGCACGAGGAACCGGGCGAGGTGTCGCTGATGATCACCAAGCATTGCCTGCGCTTCTCGTTCAACCTGTGCCCGAAGCAGGCCAAGGGCGTGCAAGGGGTGCAGGGCCAGGTGCGCGCCGAGCCGATGACCCTGGTGAGCGGCGGCGAGCGCTATACCCTGCGCTTCGATTGCAAGCCCTGCGAGATGCATGTGGTGGGCGCCATGAAGCCGGGCATCCTGAAGTCGCCGCCGCCGTCGGCGGTGCCGTACAGCCCGCTGGTGTTTCACCGCCAGCGTCCGCGCGCCTGACTCGTAGGGTGGATGGGCTAATTCAGGCCATTGGCCTGAATTACTCCGTCCACCCTACGGATCCTTACCCAGGAATTTTCAACCCTTCGATCACCGCGGGCCTTTCCCGGAAGCGCTCCAGGGCCGCCTGCAGCCGCGGGAAATCCTTGAACCCCACCAGCTCGCCCGCGTCGTAGAAGCCGACCAGGTTGTTCACCCACGGGAAGATCGCGATATCCGCGATCGTGTACTCCTCTCCCGCGATCCAGGCGTGCTTCGCCAGCTGCGTTTCGAGCACAGCCAGCAGGCGTTTGGCTTCGTTGACGTAGCGGTCGCGCGGGCGCTTGTCCTCGTACTCGCTGCCGGCGAACTTGTGGAAGAAACCGAGCTGGCCGAACATCGGACCCACGCCGCCCATCTGGAACATCACCCACTGGATCACCTGGTAGCGCGCGGCCGCGTCGGCGGGCAGGAACTTGCCGGTCTTCTCGGCCAGGTAGATCAGGATGGCGCCCGACTCGAACAGGGGCAGCGGCTGGCCGCCGGGACCGTCCGGGTCGATGATGGCCGGGATCTTGTTGTTCGGGTTGAGCGAGACGAAGGCCGGCGAAAGCTGGTCGCTGGTCTCGAAGCTGACTTTGTGCGGCTCGTAGGGCAACCCGGTCTCTTCCAGCATGATCGACACCTTGACGCCGTTCGGCGTCGGCAGCGAGTACAGCTGGAGGCGTTCGGGGTGCCGGGCCGGCCATTTGGCGGCAATCGGAAAGGCGGAGAGATCGGTCATGGTCGTCGCACGCGAGTGAGAAATTGATGAGACGTCGACAATACCAAACTTCGCCCGGACCTGCCGGACCGGGCGCCAATGCCTTCCTGGCGTTCAGCCGAACAGCTTGATGGCCGTGCGGGCGATCAATTCGCCCTGGTGGCGGGCGCCCCCAAGGTCCAGCTCGCTGGGCTGGCGTTCGCCCTTGCCGCCGGCGATGGTGGTGGCGCCGTAGGGGCTGCCGCCGACGATCTCGTCGAGCGTCATCTGGGCCTGGTAGCTGTACGGCAGTCCGACAATGGTCATGCCGAAGTGCAGCAGGTTGGTGATGATCGAGAACAGGGTCGCTTCCTGGCCGCCGTGCTGGGTCGCGGTCGAGGTGAAGGCGCCGCCGACCTTGCCGTTGAGCGCGCCCCGCGCCCACAGGCTGCCGGTCTGGTCGAGGAAGGCCGCCATCTGGCTGACCATGCGGCCATAGCGGGTCGGCGCGCCGACGATGATGGCGTCGTAGTGCTCGAGTTCGGCCACGGTGGCGATCGGCGCCGGCTGGTCCAGCTTGAAATGGGCCTTGGCCGCAACGTCATCCGGCACCGTCTCCGGCACGCGCTTGACGTCCACCGTCGCGCCCGCCGCGCGGGCGCCTTCGGCGACCGCGTTGGCCATGCTTTCAATGTGACCGTAGGTCGAGTAATACAGTACCAGTACCTTTGCCATTGTCCTGCCTCCGTTCGGGTGTGTGGTCGATCATGCTGGAACGGATAGCATACGGCCAATGTTGAACGAATGGCAGCACATTTGCCCTGCCGGCTCATCCACCATCGGAGGGAGGATGGCGCTTACGAAGCTGGGAGTGCGCCGAATGCAGGCAAGCCACGGCGATACGATGTCCGCCACCGCGAGCGTGACGCCGAGCGAGCGGGGCCCGGTGCCGTGCGGCTGACGGTGGTGGCCGCTTTCGTGCCCCGAGGGGGCTACGCGCGGAGACCCGAGCGTATTGCGAGCACTTGCCTTGATGAAGCCGATCCGGCGGCGATCATGCACGCAGGACCGGGGGTCAGATCCAGTAGATCAGTGCGGCCAGGCCGACGATCAGGGCGATGCGGGTCAGGTTGTAGGCGGTCTTGTTCCAGGCCTTGTAGCGGCGGCGGTACTGGCCGGCATAGAAGGACACACGGAACAGCTTGCTGACCAGACCGACCTGGTCGCCGGTCTCGTTGGGCGAAGCGGCGGCGGTCATCAGTGTGCGGCCGAGCCAGCGGTTGACGGCGCCCATCCAGCGGAAGCGCATCGGACGCTCGACGTCGCAGAACAGGATCACGCGGTCGCTTTCGCTGCCGTTGATGGCCCAGTGGATATAGGTTTCATCGAAGACCACGCCCTGGCCATCGCGCCAGCTGTGGCGTTCGCCGTCGACCTCGATAAAGCAGCGGTCGTCGTTCGGGGTCGCCAGGCCCAGGTGGTAGCGCATGGAGCCGGCGAAGGGGTCGCGGTGGGGGTTCAGCTTGCCGCCCGGGGGCAGCTCGGCGAACATCGCGGCCTTCACCGAGGGAATCGACTGCAGCAGCGCATAGGTCTGCGGGCACAGGCGCTCGGCCGACGGGTGGCTGGCATCATACCACTTCAGGTAGAAGCGCTTCCAGCCGTTCTTGAAGAAGGAATTGAAGCCGGCGTCGTCGTTCTGCTCGGCCGCCTTGATCTTCTTGAGGGCGAGCAGGTGCTCGGCCTCCGCGCGGATCACCTGCCAGTTGTCCTGCAGCTTCTGCAGTTCGGGGAATTCGCTCACGGGGATGTAGGGCGTGGCCGGCACCCGCGAAAACTTATGCATGAAAATATTGATGGGCGCCATGAACGACGAGTGGTCGAAGATCTGGCGGCGGAACGGCAGACGGACCCGTCCGCGGAAATGGATGTGCAGGATCGAGAGGAAATAAAAACCCACCACTGCCCACTTCATCACGTCCTCCATCGCAGCCGGATGACGGCTGGCTTGCTTGATCAAGGACGCAGGATACCATAACGGCCCACTGGCTGTGCAGGCCAGGCCGTATCCCAGAGGCAACATACCACGCCGGAATCCCGGACGATGCGCGGGGCTCGGCGTGCTGTCTAGGCCCGGCGTGCCGGGCGCGGAATGCGCTGCGCTTAGTGCAGGACGGACGTCATCGCATAACCTTTTTCGGCGATCTGGCCGCTCAGGTTATCGATGTCGAAGTCCGGCAACTGGCTGGCGCCATCATCGACTTCGAAGGCGCGGGTTTCGATCTCCCAGTCGGTGTTGGTGGCTTCTTCAGGAATATTCTTGGCTTCGGGTACTGCCAGGTACGAGTACTTGCCGTCTCGTTCTGCTCTGCGGTAAATATCCAGGCGCATAGTCTTGTCCTCTTGTCAAAACCCGCTTTCCGGATGAAAGCGGGCGGTTCCACAGTAGAAGATCGAAGCCGGGCCGTCTGTTAATTGGCCCACACTCAACAGGGTGCCGCTCAGCGGCCCGGCGAATAGCCGAGCACCCGGGCGGGCAGCAGCACGATGGCACGCAGCAATTCGAAGACGGCCTCCACGCCGACGCCGAGCAGGCGGAACGGCAGCAGCACCAGCCACACGAGCGGATACAGGACCAGGGCCAGCAGCGCGATCGGCCAGCACAGGAACAGCAGCAGCAGCCACACCAGGAAACTCAGCATTGTACGCTCCATGTCGAAAGAGGACGGCACGGATAGAGTATGCATCGAGCCTGCACAGCTCAACATCCTTGCGATGAAGGGTTAAGAAAGCGGGGTGAGTGGTGAAAATGCGTGGGTAATCGGTGCGGGGGAGCGTTAGTGGTTTGCCAAATGACTGGGGTCCCCGCCTGCGCGGGGATGACGTTTGAAGGCCAACACAGGGGCATACCCTGCGCTAGCTCTTGAACGTCATCCCCGCGAAGGCGGGGACCCAGGTCCGACGCACACCAGATAGCTACCTTCAGCTACGCGGCACGCAAGGTATGATCAGGCAAACGCCGCCACCCGCTCCGTCGCCTCGCTGTTCACCACCTGCGTCTCGATCGACGCCTGCAGCGAGGGAATCGACCCGCCTGCCCGGTAATGGAAGGACAGCCGCAGCAGATCGCCCGCCTGCACCTGCATCGGCTTGGCCAGCGGCAGGGTCATGTAGTGGTTCAGCCAGTCGATCGTGGTCGCCTGCTCCTGGACCACCGCCAGCACGTTCTTGGTGATGAAGCGCATCGCGTTCAGGGTGCCGCTCTTCTCGACCAGCATCGAGCCCTCGAAGCCGATGTGGGTGTCGACCGGGGTCTGGAAGTCGATGATGCTGTACACGGCCGGCTGGGCCAGCTCGACGGCGCCCGGGTAGACCACGTTGGTCTCCTGGAATTGCACGATCGGCGCGTGGAAACCTTCGAAGTCGTATTCCTGCTGCATTGGCTGGGCCGCCATGATCACGGCCTCGGGCAGGAACACCGGCAGCGGGCCGCCGAAGCGCGCCAGGTAGCGGCGCTTGAAGGATTCGATGACTTCGACCTGCTTCTCGCGCAGCATGCCCACGTGGATCATCTCGCAGATGACGACGTCGACCGGCTCGGGCGGCAGATAGTCGAAGGCGTCGGCGTGGACCACCTCGACCTTGTGGCCGTTCGGGTTGATCGCCAGGAACTTGCGCGCTTCGCGCACCATGTCCGGGTTGTATTCAACGCAATAGACCTTGCTCGCCTGCTGGGCCGCGAAGAAGGAGAGCACGCCGGTGCCGCCGCCCAGTTCCAGCACGCGGGCGCCGGGGAAGACCGCATAGTGGATGGCGGACTTGAAGCTGTGCATGCGGTTCTGGTCCATCAGCATGTTGTGATGGTAGTGCACGGGAATGAACTGCCCCAGGTAGCAGCTCTCGATTTCGCGTTCGTTCAGCATAATTATCCTTTGGTACGGAGGTGGACCGTGAGGACATTATGGATAAGGATGCATGCGGCCGAAGGGCCGAGCTGCGGGGTGTTTACCGTCTAGTTCCCGACGGAAACGCCAAATCCTAGGGTTTGGAACCGGAAATCGCCTGCGCCAGCTCCGCGCGCCCTGCCCGCTCGGCGATCTGCGCCGCGCTCAAGCCTTCGCTGTTTTTCAGCTTCGCATTGGCGCCACGCCGCAGGAGCAGAACAGCGGTCGATTCGTGCCCTTCGCGCGCCGCCATCATCAAGGGCGTATAAGCGCCGCTCTGGCGAGGCGACAAGGCGTCGACCTTGGCCCCGCGCCCGATCAGCAGGTCGGCAATGGCGTCGTCACCGGCCGCCGCGGCATAGTGCAGCGCCGTCCAGCCCGGACGGTTGGACTTGGCGCCCTTGCCCAGCAGCGCCTCGACCGCGTCCTTGTTGCGCTTGAAGGCGGCCATCATCAGCGCCGTGTTGCCGTTGGCCGCCGTCGCTTCGAGATCGGTGCCCGGATGCGCCAGCAGCGCGCTGAACACCCTGGGCGCTTCTTCCCGCAGCGCCAGCACCAGCGCCGTATCGCCGCCAGCCGGATTGCGCTCGTTGGCATTGACCACGGCGCCCACCATGCGCTCCACCGTCTTCACGTCGTCGAGCTGGACCGCGCGGAAGAAGGCCGCCACTTCCTCGGCCGTCGGCGGCCGCACCGCCTGCGCGCTGGACATGAAGCCTGCAAGCAGGGCGGCAAGGACGAAGGCGCGGCGGCAAGATGGCATGATTCAGGGCTTCGCGGTCTGGAACAGGGTGAAGAAGTTGTCGGTGGTCTGCTGGGCCACGTCGCGCAGCGAGACGCCCTTGAGCGTCGCGATGAACTCGGCCACATGGGCGACATAGCCCGGCTCGTTCATCCTGCCGCGGTAAGGCACCGGGGCCAGGTAGGGCGAATCGGTCTCGATCAGCATGCGCTCGAGCGGCACGGCGCGTGCCACTTCCTGCAGCTCCTTGGCGCTCTTGAAGGTGACGATGCCCGAGAACGAGATATAGAAGCCCTGGGCCATGGCGGCCTGGGCGACCTCCAGCGACTCGGTAAAGCAGTGCATCACCCCGGCCACGCCGCCCTGGTCCGTGCCGGCGCCCTCTTCCCGCATGATGCGGATCGTGTCGGCGCTGGCGGCGCGGGTGTGGATGATCAGCGGCTTGCGGGTTTCGCGCGAGGCCCGGATGTGGGTGCGGAAGCGCTCGCGCTGCCACTCCAGGTCGCCTTCCAGGCGGTAGTAGTCGAGCCCGGTTTCGCCGATGGCGACGATCTTCGGATGATCGGCCAGCTCGGCCAGCTGCTGCACGGTCGGCTCGGGCGTATCCTCGTAATCGGGATGCACGCCCACCGAGGCATAAATGTGCGGATATTGCTCGGCCAGGGCGAGCACCTGGGGGAAATCCGGCAGGTCGACCGAGACGCACAGGGCGTGCGTGACCTTGTTCTCGGCCATCTTGGCCATGATCTCCGGCATCCGGGCAGCCAGCTCCGGGAAGTTGATGTGGCAGTGGGAATCGATAAACATCCCGCCATTCTAATCGAGATGCGGCGGGAAGCTCATGCCGCCCCGTCCAGCAGGACCAGGTGGATGAGTTCCCCGTCCAGGCCATGCCGTTTCAGGAATTCGACGGCGCTGATCGTTCCCAGCCGCGCCTGGATCGCCCGCCCCTCCAGGATGAGCAGATTTTCCGAAGCGGCATGGCGCATGGCGGGCTCTGACGGGCGGTCGGCGCGGGTCGCGATCATGGAGTTCTCCGGATCCAGGGTGATAGCGCAAGACTACCCGTCCTGGATTGCAGCTTGATGACAGCGGCGGACGCGGGTCCGGATCAGGCGACGCGCTTGCCCAGGATGATCAGGTCGCGTTCGATCCCGTCCAGGTTCGCCACGCGCGGGAAGTTCGCCCAGGTGTCGAAGCCGTACTTGCGGAACAGCGCCAGGCTGGGCGCATTGTGGCCGAAGATAAAGCCGAGCAAGGTGTGCACCTTGACCTCGGGCGCGAAGGCCATCGCCAGCTCCAGGCAGTACTTGCCGATCCCCTTGCCGCGCGCCGCCTCGGCAATATAGATCGACACCTCGGCCGTGCCCGAATACGCCGGGCGGCCATAGAAATTCGAGTAGGACAGCCAGCCCAGCACTTCGGGCTGCGCGCGCGTATCGTCGGCGGCGTGGATCACCCACAGCGGCCGGCGTTCCGGCGTATGGTCGGCGAACCATTGCTCACGCGATTGCACGGTGATCGGCTCGGTGTCGGCCGTGACTTCGCGCGAGGCGATGGTGGAGTTGTAGATGTCGACGATGACGGGCAGGTCGTCGCGGGTGGCCAGGCGGTGGACGTAGGACGGCATACGGCGTGGGTGCTTTAGAGAAAATAGAGGGAGTGTCGGGGAACTACAGGGTATGGGTCGCGCGCGAGGAACGCAGCGCAGCGCCGAGGATTTCCTCGATGCGCAGCTTGGCGCGCTGCCCGGCTTCGTCGGCCGGGAAATGCACGCCGATACCCTGCGCCTTGTTGTTGTTCGCGCCCGCCGGGGTGATCCAGGCCACCTTGCCGGCGATCGGGTACTTGTTCGGGTCGTCCATCAGCGACAGGATCAGGTAGATCTCGTCGCCGATCTTGTAAGGCTTATTGGTCGGCACGAACATGCCGCCATTCTTGAGGAAAGGCATATAAGCGGCGTACAGCGCCGCTTTCTCCTTGATGGCCAGCGACAGCACGGACGGCCGCGGTGCTTGCGGAGCGTTCGGGTCAGTCGGGGTGGCGCTCATCGGTGTCCTTTCATCAACTTCACGTGCAGCACGAAGTGTACTCAAGCAACATGTCCTCGACAAACAATTTTGCCGAGAGCGGGTGCTCGGCCACGGCGCGGCGTTCGTTCGTGGCCTTGATGGCCCGGATCAGGCTTGCAGTGTGCACCTTGCCCGCCAGGGCGGCAAGTTCCCGCCCGTAACGCGGATAATAGCGGACCTTGCCGGACATCTTGTATGAGAACACATCGTACAGCCAGCGCTGCAGCCACGCCACCAGGGCCGGCAATTCGCCCTTCGCCAGCCGCTCGGCGGTGCGCAGGGCGCCGTCCTTCGAAGGCTGGGCCAGGAAGTGCAGCAGCGCGTCCATCTCTTCGCGCCCGCCCCCTTCGCTCGCGGCCAGTGCGGCAAGCGGCGCGCCGCCCTGCTCGCGCAGCCAGCTGTCGGCGTCGGACAGGCCCTGGGCCTTGAGCCAGGCCAGCGCCTCCTCGTGCGAAGGCATGGGCAGGGCGAACTTGCGGCAGCGCGACAAGATCGTCGGCAGCAGGCGGTCCAGGCTGTTGGAGGCCAGCAGGAAAACCGTGCCCGGCGGCGGCTCTTCCAGGGTCTTCAGCAAGGCGTTCGAGGCCGGCATGTTGAGCGCCTCGGCCGGGTACAGCACGACCACCCGCAAGCCCTGGCGGTGGGTCGAGATATTCATGAAGTCCGCCAGCGAGCGGATCTGCTCGATCTTGATTTCCTTGGACGGCTTGCTGGTCTTGGCCTTGCGCTCGCCCTCGGCGCCCTCCTCGCCTTCGGTCGGCTCGTCCTCCAGCGCCTCCGGACGCACGCGGCGGTAGTCGGGATGGTTGTGCTGGACGAACCAGCCGCAGGAGGCACATGCCTCGCAGGCGTGGCCGTCCGGCCTCACGTTCTCACACAAGAGGGCCTGGGCAAAGGTTTCCAGGAAATCGGCCTTGCCGGTGCCGGCCGGGCCATGGAACAGGATGGCATGCGGCATGCGCGCGCGCATCTGCTGCAGCTGCGTCCACGCGGCTTCCTGCCACGGATACATCGTCACAACAATTTCTCCAGTACTTCAGACAAATGCGTCTGGATCGCCGCGATCGAGCGGGTCGAATCGATGACCACGATCCGCTGCGGGAACTCGGCCGCCCGGCGCAGGTATTCGCCACGGCACTTCTCGAAGAAGTCGGCCTGTTCCCGCTCGAACTTGTCGAGGGTGCGGGTGGCGTCGAGGCGCTCGCGCGCCACTTCCAGGGGCACATCGAACAGCAGGGTCAGGTCGGGCTGCAGGCCCGGATGCACCCAGTGTTCGAGCGTTTCCATCTTGCTGCGCGCCAGGCCGCGGCCGCCGCTCTGGTAGGCGAAGCTGGCGTCTGTGAAACGGTCCGACAGCACCCAGTTGCCGAGCGCCAGGTTTGGTGCGATCACCTGGGCGATATGCTCGCGCCGGCTGGCGAACATCAGCAGCGCCTCGGTCTCCAGGTGCATCTTCTCGTGCAGCAGCAGCTCGCGCAGCTTTTCGCCCAGCGGCGTGCCGCCCGGTTCGCGCGTGGACACCACCGCCTTGCCGCGCGCGCCCAGCCACTCGGCCACGAAGCCGATGTGGGTGGACTTGCCGGCGCCGTCGATGCCTTCGAAGCTGATGAACTTCCCTTGCACGGCACCGCCTGCGGTCATCGGGTGATCTTTCGCTGGTACTGGTTCACGGCGCGGTTATGGTCCGGCAGGTTGTCCGAGAACTGGCTGGTGCCGTCGCCGCGCGAGACGAAGTACAGGGCCGGGGTCTTCTCCGGCGCCAGGGCGGCGTTCAGCGACTGGATGCCCGGCAGCGCGATCGGCGTCGGCGGCAGGCCGCCGCGGGTATAGGTATTGTAGGGCGTGTCGGTTTCCAGGTCCTTCTTGCGGATCTGGCCGGCAAAGCGCTCGCCCATGCCGTAGATGACGGTCGGGTCGGTCTGCAGCAGCATGCCGGTGCGCAGGCGGTTGACGAACACGCCGGCGATCATGCCGCGCTCGCTCTTCTGGCCGGTTTCCTTCTCGACGATCGAGGCCATGATCAGGGCCTCGTAAGGCGTCTTGTAGGGCAGGCTCTGGTCGCGCCCCTCCCAGGCCGTCTTCAGGTGGCTCAGCATGGCCTGGTGCGCCTTCTTGTAGATGTCCAGCTCGGACGAGCCCTTGGCGAACAAGTAGGTATCGGGGAAGAACAGGCCCTCCGGGTCCTTGTACTCGCTGGAGATCTTGGCCATCAGCTCCTGGTCGGACAGCTTGACCGTGTCGTGCTTCAGGCGCTCGTGCGCGGCCAGCGCCTGGCGCATCTGGCGGAAGGTCCAGCCCTCGATGATGGTGATCGCTTCCTGCGCGAACTCGCCGCGCACCAGTTGCGACAGCAGCTGGCGCGGCGAGGTGCCCGGCTTGAGTTCATAGCTGCCGGCCTTGATCTTCGAGGCCTGGCCGGTCACGCGGGCCAGCAGCGCGAACAGGTAGCGGTTGAGCGGTACGCCCGCGCCGGCGATCTGCTGGGCGGCGGCGGCCGCGCCGCTGCCGGGGTTGACCGTGAATTCGATCGCGGGTTCCGCCGTGGTCAAGGGATTCTTGGCCCACCAGCTGAAGGCGCCGACCGTGGCGATCGACACGATGACGGTCGTGACGATGAGTTTTTTGAGGAGTGCCATGTGCGTTTGCTTGGTATTGCGCCGTGTTCGGCGCGATTTTCCCGACATCTTTATAATGAGCCCGTAATGATAAAGCCTAATTGCAAGATCATATTCGATTTATGACCCACTGGACTGAACAACTTTCCGCGCTCGGCGCCCGTTTCCACGTCGACGAGGCGAACCAGGTCGAGGACTTCGGCCGTGTATTGACGGCGCAAGACCTCGCCGCCGGCTTCGTCGCCACCGTGACCGACCTGGGCCTGATCGCCGTCGCCGGCGAGGATGCCGCGTCCTTCCTGCACGGCCAGCTCACCAACGACGTCGAGCATCTCGGCCCGAACGAGGCGCGCCTGGCCGGCTACTGCACGCCCAAGGGCCGCCTGCAGGCCACCCTCATGATGTGGCGCGACGGCGAGGCGGTCTACCTGCAGCTGCCGCGCGCCATCCAGCCGCCGCTGCAGAAGCGCCTGGGCATGTTCGTGCTGCGCTCCAAGGCCAAGCTGCGCGACGCCACCGAGGAGGCGCCGTTCCAGGCCGTGCTCGGCCTGGGCGGCGCCAAGGGCGAGGCCGCGCTGCGCCGCCATGTCGGCACGCTGCCGGCCGCGCCCATGTCCAAGGTGGACGGCGGCTTCGGCACCGTGATCCGCCTGCACGACGCCGCCTTCGGAGACGCCCGTGCGCCGCGCTACCTGTGGCTCACGAGCGCCGAAAGCGGGCTGGCCGCCCTGGCCGCGCTCAAGGACGAGCTGGCCCTGGGCGGCAACCAGGCCTGGCAGCTGGCCGCGATCCACGCGGGCGCGCCCCAGGTGACGGCCGCCACCCAGGAGCAGTTCGTGCCGCAGATGATCAATCTCGAGCTGCTGGGCGGCGTGAATTTCAAGAAAGGCTGCTACCCCGGCCAGGAGATCGTCGCACGCACCAAGTATCTTGGCAAGATCAAGCGCCGCGCCGCGCTGGCCAGCGTGGACAACGGGGCCGCCCGCCCCGGCGACGAGGTATTCTCCAGCGCCGACCCCGACCAGCCTTGCGGCATGGTGGTCAACGCCGCGCCGAACGGGCTGGGCGGCGCCGATGTGCTGGTCGAGATCAAGCTGGCCGCGCTCGACGATACCGTGCACCTGGGTTCGAGCGCCGGCCCGCGCCTCGCCTTCGCGCCCATGCCCTACAGCCTCGACCCCGTCGACGACTGACGATGGTCGACCTGTACGTCTACTATAAGGTGCGTGAACACGACGCCGCCCGCCTCGCTCCGCTGGTGCGGGCGATGCAGCAGCGCCTAGCCGGCGGCGACGGCGTACCAGTGCAGCTCAAGCGCCGTCCCGGAGCGAAGGACGGCCTGCAGACCTGGATGGAAGTCTATCCGGGGGTGGGCGACGGTTTTGCGCAAGTGCTGGACAACGCCGCGCAGGCCGCCGGCCTGCACGCCTTTATCGACGGCCCGCGCCGGGCGGAAATATTCACGGATCTAGCCCCATGTGCCTGATAGTCTTTGCGTGGCACGTCGTCCCCGGCGTGCCGGTGATCGCGGTGGCCAATCGCGACGAGTTCTACGACCGCCCCGCCACCCCGGCGGCGCCCTGGCCCGAGCATCCGCACGTGATCGCGGGACGCGACCTGCAGGGCGGCGGCAGCTGGATGGGCGTGTCCCTGCGCGGCCCCAACGGCCCGCGCTTCGCGGCACTGACCAATATCCGCGCTCCCGCCGAACGGCGCGAGGACGCGCCCACGCGCGGCGCGCTCGTGGCCGACTTCCTGACGGCCGAGATCGGCGCGGCCGACTATGTGGCGGCGCTGGCGGCGCGCCCGGACGACTACAACGGCTACAACCTGGTGCTGGGCGACCGCGAGTCGCTGTACTGGTACTCGAACCGGGGCCATGCCGATCCGCGCAACGGCCAGCCGCTCGAACCCGGCCGCATCTACGGCATCTCGAACAGCCTGCTGGATGCGCCCTGGCCCAAGGTGCTGCGCACCAAGGCGCAATTCGCCAGCCTGCTGTGCCAGGGCGCGCCCGAAGACGCCTATTTCGAGATGCTCGCCGACACCACCCGCGCGCCGGACCTGAGGCTGCCGGAAACCGGCGTGCCGATCGAGGTCGAGCGCATGCTGTCGCCGGTCTGCATCGAGTCCGAAAGCTATGGCACCCGCACTTCCACCGTCGTCAAGCTGTACCGCGAGGGCGAGCCGGAACTGCACGAGCGCGTGCTGCAACCCCAGAACGGGTGACTGGCGATTAGCGATCGATGGCGGCGGCGATCTGCTGGCACATCCGGTTGACCTTCGCCACGCCCGCGTCCTCGTTGTACATCCCCGCGGTGATCACCACTACCAGGTCTAGCCCCGGCGCCACGAACAGGCGCTGGCCGCCGTTGCCATAGGCGGCCGCCCAGCGCTGCCCGGTGCCCAGGGCCGGGATCGCGCCCAGCCACCACTGGTAGCCGTAATGGCGGCCGTCGCCGACCTCGGCATGCGGACGCAGCGCATCGTCCAACCATGCCGCCGGCACCACCTGGCGCCCGTCCCACTCCCCACGCTGCAGCACCAGCTGGCCGATCCTGGCCAGGTCGCGCGTCCGCATCCGCAGCCCGGCGAAAGCCAGCGGGCGGCCGCGCAGGTCCTGCATCCATTCCCAGTCCATGATCCCCAGCGGCGCGAACAGGCGCGTGCGCGCATAGTCGGACACAGGCATGCCGACACCGCGCTCGAGCAGCCTGGCCAGCACCGCCGTGGCGCCGCCGCTATAGTGGAAACGGGTGCCCGGCGGATGCAGCATGGGGCGCGACAGCACGGTTTTTTCCTGGGAGGCGCGCCAGTATAGCGCCAGTTCGTCGTTGCCCACCAGCCCGTACCGGTCGGGTTCCATCCATTCCAGCCCGCTGCTCATGCTGAGCAGGTGGCCGACCGTGATGGCCTCGCGCCCGCCACCCTTGAGCGCCGCCAGTTCGGGGAACAGGTCGAGCACCCGCGCGTCGAGCGACGGGGTCTTGCCTTCGGCCTGAGCAATGCCCCACAACAGTCCGGTGATGGACTTGCTGACCGAGCGCAGGTCATGCCGTGTATGGGCGTCGAAGTCGACGCTGCGCGCGAACAGGGAATACACCGAGCGGTCCTTGCCGGAGCGGTAGCGCTCCGCCACCATCTCGCCATGGCGCAGGATCACCAGCCCGTGCAGGTTGGCCTCGCCGGCCTGGAAGTCGCGCAGGACCCGGCACAGGCGATCGGCATCGAAGCCCTGGGCCACGATGGCCGTGCGCTCGGTGGAATGGCAGGCCAGCGCGGCGCCTGCCCAGCACCAGCAACAGACAGCGGCCGCGCGTAGCAGCCCTGCGAGGAAGGGAGGACGAGCAGGCGTTAGGTTCAGGGGGTGAGGCGCTTTCAATGGATCGGTCCAGTGGAGTAAGGAGGCGGCGAAGTGTGCCACGAAATCTCGCCCGCGCGCCGCTTCCCGGACGCCGGCACCCGATATCCATTCTCGGCGCATGGCGCGGCGTTCCGCTCCCCCCAAGGGTGGGGGCCTTACACTTTGATGACATCTCTACGCCGTCCCGGGCTGCTAGCATGTTTCCTTACAGTAACTACAAAAGGAAACCGACATGAAATCGAACCTGACCCGCCTTGCCGCGATGACGATGCTCTCGCTGGCCGTGAGCGCACCCTGGCACGCATTCGCGTCCGACAACCCGAACGGCAAGTGGGTGACCGGCTACTACGGCGGCTACTTCTGGGACAACAGCGACTACCAGGCGCCGCAGCACGTCGATATGACGGCCATGACCCACTTCGTCTTTGCGCGCATCGGCCCGGGCGGCGGCGCCAAGGGCCGGCCGGGCGACGTCGTCCTGGGGGCCGGCACCGCCCACGACCGCCGCGACCTGGGCCCCGGCGCGCCCTACGACATGACGGTCGAGGAATACATGGTCAAGCGCGCCCACCATGTGGGCATCAAGGCCCTGATCATGCTGGGCGGCGAAGGCGACAACGCCGGCTTCATCGCCTCGTCGCGTCCCGAAGTGCGCGCCACCTTCGTGAAGAACCTGGTCGACTACATGGTCGCCAAGGACTACGACGGCATCGACGTCGACTGGGAAGGCATCAAGGACGAGGCGCTCGAGGAGCAGGCCCTGCTGGAGGCCCTGATCGCCGACCTGCGCAAGGAAGCCAACGCGCGCCCGCGCTACCAGGACAAGCCGGTCATCATCACCTTCCCGGCCGGCATGCTGAACATGAACATCGACAAGGTCAGCGCCCACCAGTTGCGCGTGGCCGGGATGGTCGACCAGTACAACTTCATGAGCTATGGCATGGGCTGGTTCGGCCAGGGCTGGAACAGCACCACCTTCGCGCCGCTCACGGGCCACTCCCCGGCGCGGCCGATGTCGATTGCCGGCACCATCCAGAAATACGTCGAGGCCGGCGTGCCGCGCGCCAGGCTGGGCATGGGCCTGGGCTTCTACGGCATGCATTACGCGCCGCCCTATACGGGCCCGGACCAGGTGACCGACGGCGACCTGGCCAACTGGTCGGTCTACGACGTGCGCTGGAACTACCGCCAGCTGCACAAGCACGGCTACCTCGACACCGGCATCCATGCCTGGGACGCCGCCACCCAGACCAGCTACCGGACCTACCCGGGCGGCTATACGCCTGCCAGCCGTCCGGAATGGACCACCGGCTACCTGAGCTACGAGGAGCCGGCGACCATTGCCGCCAAGGGCGCCTGGGCGCAGTCGACGCGCGAGGGCGAAGGCGCCGGCGGCACCATCATCTGGCTGGTCAACTACGGCACCACCGACGGCGTGAACAACCCGCTCCTGACCGCCGTCAAGAAAGCCTTCATCGACCCGAATGCCACCGAGCCGGGCCCGAACCCGAACCCGCTGCCGCCGCCCCCGCCGCTCGTCGTCGAGAGCAGCCTGGCCGCCACCAACGACTGGGGCACGGGCTACTGCGGCACCCTCACCGTGCGCAACGTCGGCTCGACGGCCGGCGAGTGGACGGTGGAGCGCGCCTTCGCCGACACCGTCACCTCGCTCTGGAACGGCAGCTACACCCTGGCCGACAAGATCCTCCGCGTGAAAGGCGCGAACTGGAACAAGATGCTGCGGCCCGGCGAGTCGACCGAGATCGGCCTTTGCGCCACCCGTCCGGCCAAGCCGGTGGAACAGCCGCCGGAACTGCCGGCCGGCGCGCTCGCGGCCAGCCTCAGGATCACGGCCGACTGGACCAGCGGCTACTGCGCCGCGGTGTCGGTCACCAATACCAGTGCCGTCAAGGCCGCAGGCTGGCGGGTGCAGGTGCCGAACATCCAGGGCACGGTGACCTCGTTCTGGAACGGCACGCACAGCATGGATGGTTCGACCATGATCCTGTCGGGGCCGGACTGGAACCGCGACCTGGCCGCAGGCGCCACCAATAGCGACGCCGGATTCTGCGCGGCACGCTGAACGCCGGGACGGGTGGTGTGGATTTCCGCGAGATTCCGGGGCGCCCACAGGCGCTATACTCCGCCTATTTCACGTCCCACATCGCCCGCCTATGCCTCTGCCATTCCTGCCCTTTCCCCCTCGTCACGCGCGGCGCCTGGCCGCTGTCGCGTCCGGGTTCCTCCTGGGCGCGGCGCTGCCCGGGGCGGCTCTCGCCTGCGACACGTCCGAGGACTGCATACGGGGCATCATGGCGGTCGCGCGCGCCGGCCGGGATGTCGAACAACTGCCGCTGATCGCCAGGCTGAAGCGCCTCGGCGGCCCAGCGCCGCGGCAAGCCGGCAGCTATGAGGCGGCGGCCGAGGAACAGCGCAGGCTGGCGCAGGCGCACCTGCAGGCCGGAAGGCATCGCGAAGCGGAGCAGGTGCTGGTCAAGGCGCTTGCCGCGCTGCCGACCCACGCCAATTTCTGGAGCACGCTCGCGACCGCGCTGCAGATGCAGGGCAAGAACGACGACGCCGTGTCGGCGCTCGTCACGTCGCAAGCCTGGAGCCATGACCCGGACGAAGTCGCGCGCGGTTTCGAACGCGTGGGACAGGACACGGCGTTCGGCGGCGCCCTCTATCGCGCCGCGGCCGATGCGATCGCCGCCAACGCCGCCGCCCGGACCAAGTTCGAGGCGAGCCTGCCGCCGGTGCCGGCCCGCGAGACCGGCAGCCCGGAAGGGCCGGACAGCGCCCTGGCCTATATCGACCTGGCATCCTGCGAGCGCCCGGACTATCCGTGGCTGGCCCGCGATAGGGAAGCGCAAGGCAAGGTCGGGCTGCTGTTCTACGTCGGCGCCGACGGCAGGCCGCAGTATGTGAAGCGCACGCTGTCCAGCGGCACTACCGCGCTCGACAACGACACCGTCGCCGCGCTGGGCGTGTGCCGCTTCCGGCCGGCGCGCAAGGATGGCGTTGCGATAGCCGGCTGGTCCAAGCTGGAATACATCTGGCGGATCGAGTGAATCCGGCTTCGGGGTCCAGCTTTCGGCGTCCAGTTTCAAGGACAGGCGTCGCGGCCGCCCCCTCGCCTGGCTCCCCACTTCCGCCACACTAGCGTCCCGTGGCGCAATCGAACGCGCCGTGAAAGCACGCCATGCACATCGGGATTGAAATCGGGGGCAGTCACGGCGGCATCCGGTCCACGCAATATGGAAAGTTTCCGCAACCGCCTGCCATGACGCCTTTTCTCCATCGTGGCTCCCGCAGCCCTGTGATAGCAAGGCTGGACTCCGAGCGAGCCCGACAGTTCGAGTTCCACACGCAAGGGTGACCGCACCATGAAGAACCTGTCCGGCATGCTTCTCTCGATAGCCGGGGGCCTGCTCGCCGCCGCCACGCTGCTCGCGGCCACCGCCTACGTCGGCTTCACGGTCCTCTGGATGCATGCGCCCTTGCTGCTTGTTCTGGGGCTGGCGGTCCCCACAGCCTTGTTCCCGCTCGGGCTGGCCTGGCTGCTCGGGAGGCTCGGAAAGCGCCTGCGCAGCAGCACCCCCGTGATCCCGTCCTCGCGCCCGGCAAGATGGCTGCTTGCCGGCGCCACCCTGGCCCTGCTCGGCTATGGCGCCAGCTTCGCCTCCACGCTGGTCAAACACCATCAATGCAGCATGGAGTCCAGCAACCGCGCGGGCACGGGGGCATCCCAGGTTCGCAAGGATGGAGGCGAGCAGGTATGCGCCATCGCGCTCGAGCGCTACGATATCTCGTTCGGATCCATCGAGCGTGCCACGCGGAAGCTGGCTTTCACGCCGGTCGACCTGACGCGTACGCCTTTCGCCCAGCTCGACGCCCTCGGCGGCACGGCCGAGTACATCGCCGGCCAGCCTTCGCGCCTGTACCGGGGTTTTCGCACCGGGGACGGGCATCGCCTGACCCTGTTCGAGCACGACATGTCCGTCGATGGCACCCGCGCCTGGCGCGACCCCAAGGACGAACCGGAGCGCATCAACGGCCTGCCGGCAAGGCTGATCGTGCTGGTGGACGGCGCCGGGGCCGCGGTCTCGCACCTGTCCTGGTTCGAGGGGAGGCGCGCCTACGAGTTGTGGGTCGACGCCAACGTGATCGGGACGCCGCTGCGTGCGCGCCTGTTCGCGCTCGCGGCATCGCTGCCGCCTTCGGTCCCCGGCTGCCCGGATGAGGTACCGCCAAAGCCCTGGCAAGTGGGGCCCGACGGGTTTCCGGTCGACGAGCCCATGCCGGCCGTGATCAGCCAGGCCGAGATCGATGCGAAGACCGGCCAGCGAAAGGGTAGGTGCAATGGAGCTCCGCCCTAAGGAATCCAAGCGGCGCGGTACTGTTCGGGAGTAGAATCCGGCTCCAATAGCAGAAAGGCGAGCAATGAAGAAAACCGACCTGGCAAAGAGCGACGCGAAGAAACTGATGAACAAGATGGGGGCAAAGAACGCTGCGTTCGGCGCCGCCGCCAGCACATCGGCGCCCGACCGCCGCGAACAGCGCGAGCGTGAACGTGCCCTGGGCCTGGTGCCTTTTGCCGTCAAGCTCAATGGCGACCTGGTGCAGCAGTTGCGGCAACTCAGCGAAGAGCGCGGTGTCGAGCTGGGGCAGCTGGTGACCGAGCTGCTGCAAAAGGGCTTGTCCGACTGAGTCCGCCCCGGCGACGCCTACCGTGAACAGGCTACTTGGACTCGTCCTGTGCGTGGCCGCCGCCGGCTACCTCGGCGCGTGCGCCCTGTTGTTCTTCAAACAGCGCTCGCTCATCTATTTTCCTCCCCGCATGGCGGCGCTGCGGGCGCCGCAGGTGACGACGCTGGCGGTGCCGGACGCGCTGCTGGTCGTGTCGCAGCGCCCGAGGCCGGGGCCAAAAGCCCTGATCTACCTCGGGGGCAACGCGGAGGACGTCTCGGCCAGCCTGCCCCAGCTGGCGCAGGCTTTTCCCGAACGCTCTCTCTTCCTGCTGCACTACCGCGGCTACGCGGGCAGCTCGGGCAGCCCGTCCGAGGCGGCACTGGTGGCCGATGCGCTGGCCTTGTTCGACAAGGTGGCGGCGGACCATGAGGATGTGGCGATCGTCGGGCGCAGCCTGGGCAGCGGCATCGCGGTCCAGGTGGCGGCGGCGCGCCGGGTCAGCAAGCTGGTCCTGGTCACTCCCTACGATAGCCTGGTGGACCTGGCCGCTTCCCACTTCCCCTACTTCCCGGTGCGCTGGCTGCTGCGGGACAAGTACGAATCCTGGCGCCACGCGCCCAGGGTCGGCGCCCCCGTCCTGGTCGTGGCCGCCGGCGACGATGAGATCATCCCGCGCAGGAGCACGGACCTGCTGGCCTCGCGCTTTGCGCCGGGACGCGTGAGCCTGCGCGTCATCGAAGGATCCGGGCACAATACGCTATCCGACAGCGCCGCCTATACGGCGGCGCTGCAATGGGCACAATAGGCATCCCACCACCAACAGGAGACAAAGCATGCACTACCAGGGAAGCTGCCACTGCGGCGCCGTCGCTTTCGACGTCGAAGGCGAGATCGATGGCGCCATGGCCTGTAACTGTTCGATCTGCTCGCGCAAGGGATCGCTGCTGTGGTTCGTAACGCGCGATAAGCTCCGCCTGAAGACGCCGGAGGAAGCCGCCAGCACCTACATGTTCAACAAGCACGTGATCAAGCACCGCTTCTGCCCGACCTGCGGCATCCATCCCTACGGCGAGGGATCGGATCCGAAAGGCAATGCCATGGCCGCCATCAATATTCGCTGCCTCGAGAACCTGGACCTGGACGGCATCCCGGTGCACCACTACGACGGACGCGCACACTAATGTGAGCGGCGCACCCCGGCCTTCAGCACGTCCCGGACCTGGGGCGTGGCCGCATACGGATCGGCCGGCGCCGCGCCCTTGACGATCGCATCGAAGCGCTCGGCCACCGCGCCCAGCGCCTGCGGGTGCGAGTAGAGGTAGAAGCGGCCTTCGCGGATGCCGTCGAAGGTCAGGCGCGCCACGTCCTCGGCCGACACCTTGCCGGAACCGACCGCCTTCTCGGTCAGCGCCTGGGCGGCCATCTGGCTGGCGGTGACGCCTTCCTGGCTGTGCAGCTCGGCGGGCCGGTTGCGGTGCGAGTGGGCGATGGCGGTCGGCACGAAATACGGACACAGCACCGACGCGCCGATCGGCGCATCGACCAGGCGCAGGTCGTGGTAGAGCGTTTCGGTCAGGGCCACCACGGCATGCTTGGAGACGTTGTACACGCCCAGGGCCGGCGCCGTGAGCAGTCCGGCCATCGAGGCGGTATTGACGATGTGCCCCTCGAAGCCGGGATGCTTCTGCGCACACTCGAGCATGACGCGGGTGAACACGCGCACCCCGTGGATCACGCCCCACAGGTTCACGCCCAGCACCCATTCCCAGTCCTGTTCCGAGTTCTCCCAGACCAGGCCGCCCGAACCGACGCCGGCATTGTTGAACACCAGGTGCACGGCGCCGAAGCGCGCGACGGCGGAATCCGCCAGTTCCTGGACGTGCGCCCCTTTGCTGACGTCGCACACCATGGCCAGCACCTCGGCGCCGCCGTGCAGCAGCTCGTCGGCCGCGTGCTCGAGCGCCTTGGTCTGGACGTCGGCCAGCACCAGCTTCATGCCCAGCCCGGCCGCCACGCTGGCGAACTCGCGCCCCAGGCCGCTGGCGGCGCCGGTGATGACGGCGACCTTGCCGTGAAACTCCTTCATCGCTCTCTCCCCCTGCCCTGGATCAGACTGCCGACACGCCGCCGTCGACGGCCAGCGTCTGCCCTGTGATGTGCTTGCCGGCGTCGGAGGCGAACAGCACCACCGCGCCCTTCAGGTCCTCGTCGTCGCCGAGGCGGTTCAGCGGCGCATCCTTGGCCAGAGCATCCTCGCCGAAGGTCGCCAGCACCCCCTTGGTCATCTTGGACGGGAAGAAGCCCGGCGCGATCGAATTGACCGTGATGCCGTGGCGTCCCCACTCTCCCGCGAGGGTACGGGTGAAATTTACCACCGCGCCCTTGGACGTGTTGTACGCGAGGGTTTGCATGGTGCCGGGCGGATTGCCGGCCAGGCCGGCAATCGATGAGATATTGACGATGCGCCCGTAGCGGCGCGGGATCATGGACAGCTTGCCGACCCGCTGCGATACCAGGAACATGGCGCGCACGTTCAGGTTCATCACCTTGTCCCAGGCTTCGACCGGATAGTCCTCGGCCGGGGCGCCCCAGCTGGCGCCGGCATTGTTGACCAGGATGTCGACCTGGCCGAGGATGCGCAGCGCCTCGTCCACGAAGGCGTGGGCCTGGGCTTCGTCCGACAGGTCGGCCGCGATGCTGGAGGCCTCGATGCCGCGCGCCTTCAGGTGGGCGACGGCGTCGTCGAGTTCTTCCTGCTTGCGCGAGGAAATCACCAGGCGTGCGCCCTGCTCGCCGAGCGCTTCGGCCATCTGCAGGCCGAGCCCGCGCGAACCGCCGGTGACGATGGCGGTCTTGCCTTTCAGTGAAAACAGTTCGTGGGTACTGCGCATGCGTGTCTCCCTTGTTTTTGTTTGCATAAGCTGGTGGACGCGTGACGGATCAAACCTCGTAATCCATGCACTGGCGCGCTTCGCGGATCGCGCCGATGAAAGGCACCAGGGCCTTGTGGGTCGGATGCGTGGCATAGGCCTCGAGCGCAGCCCTGTCCTCGAACTCCGAGTACAGCACCACGTCGTAGGTCGCTTCCAGACCCGGCTGGGCGATCACCACCTCGAAGGCGAGGATGCCGGGGACGATGCGGGCGCATTCGTCCAGGCGCCGCTTCATCTCGCGCGCATTGGCGGCGCGATCCGCGCCTTCCGCCTGGTCCTTCAGCTTCCACATGACGATATGCTTGATCATCCCTTCTCCTGAATTTCCGTCAAACGACTTCGAACAATCCCGCCGCGCCCTGGCCGCCGCCAACGCACATGGTGGCCACCACATATTTCACACCGCGGCGCTTGCCTTCGATCAGCGCATGGCCCACCAGACGCGCGCCGGACACCCCATAGGGATGGCCGACCGCGATCGCGCCGCCGTTCACGTTGAGGCGGTCCATGGGGATGCCGAGGCGGTCGGCGCAATACAGTACCTGCACGGCGAAGGCTTCGTTCAGTTCCCACAGGCCGATGTCATCCACCGTCAGGCCGGCCTTCTGCAGCAGCTTGGGAATGGCGAAAACGGGACCGATGCCCATTTCGTCCGGTTCGCAGCCGGCCACCACGTAGCCGCGGAAGATGCCGAGCGGCTGCAGGCCACGGGCTTGCGCCAGGCGGCCGCTCATGACGATGGCGGCGGCGGCGCCGTCCGAGAACTGGCTGGCGTTGCCGGCGCTGATCACGCCGCCCGGCAGCGCGGGACGGATCCTGGCCACGCCCTCCAGCGTGGTGTCGGCGCGGATGCCTTCGTCGGCGGCGATGGTGACTTCGCGCGTGAGCAGCATGCCGGAGGCCTTGTCGGCCACGCCCATCACCGTGGTCATGGGCACGATCTCGGCATCGAACAGGCCCGCGGCCTGGGCGGCGGCGGCGCGCTGCTGGCTGCGCACGCCGTATTCGTCCTGGCGCTCGCGCGGGATCGCATAGCGGCGCGCCACCGTCTCGGCGGTCTGCAGCATGGGCCAGTAAAGTTCCGGCTTGTGCTTCTTGAGCCGGGTTTCATACAGCATGTGGCGGTTCATCTCCTGCTGGACGCAGGAAATCGATTCGACGCCGCCTGCGGCGAAGATCTCGCCTTCGCCGGCCAGGATGCGCTGGGCCGCCAGGGCGATGGTCTGCAGGCCCGAGGAGCAGAAGCGGTTGACCGTCATGCCGGGCACCGTCACCGGGCAACCGGCCCGCAGGGCGACCTGGCGCGCGATATTGACACCGGTGGCGCCCTCGGGGTTGGCGCAGCCCATCATGACATCCTCGACCTCGCCCGGCTCGATGCCGGCGCGCGCGATGGCCGCGTCCAGCACATGGCCGCCGAGGGTGGCGCCATGCGTCATGTTGAAGGCGCCCTTCCACGACTTGGCCAGGGCGGTGCGGGCGGAAGAAACGATCACGGCGTCTTGCATGCGGGTCTCCTGTTGTTGTTCGCGCGGGGGCCTGGACCGGACGAGCATAGCATATTAAGAACGGTCGTTCGTGATGAAACCTGCAAGTCATCCTTGCCGCCCCGGGCCGCCGTCCGACGAGCAAACGGCGGGCCGTCCGACGCCCCTGCGGGCCGCACGCGCGTGCCGGCGTAAGCTTGGCGTAAGCTTGGCGCAAGAATCGTGTAAGGTTTGCGGAACACACTCGGACCCAGCTGATGAAGAATTGGCAATGCGAACGTTCTGGCCGATGAGCAGGCCAAACCGCAGCGCAGTCAGCAATCCGCCAAGCATCAATCCGAAAGACAATTACTATACGGAGACACACATGGCTATCACACCCGGCATGACCGCCGGAGGCAAGGCAACAGCCCCCTCCACCGGTCTGACCAAGGAAGAACGCAAGGTTATCGTCGCTTCTTCCCTGGGTACCGTTTTTGAATGGTACGACTTCTACCTCTACGGCTCGCTCGCCTCCATCATCGCCAAGCAGTTCTTCATCGGCGACCCGACCACCACCTTCATCTTCGCGCTCATGGCCTTCGCCGCGGGCTTCATCGTGCGTCCCTTCGGCGCGCTGGTGTTCGGCCGCCTGGGTGACATGATCGGCCGCAAGTACACCTTCCTGGTGACCATCCTGATCATGGGTGCGTCGACCTTCCTGGTCGGCCTGCTGCCGAGCCATGCGCAAATCGGCATCGCGGCCCCGATCATCCTGGTCACCTTGCGCATCCTGCAGGGCCTGGCCCTCGGCGGCGAATACGGCGGCGCCGCCACCTACGTGGCCGAGCACGCACCGCATGGCAAGCGCGGCCTGTTCACCTCCTTCATCCAGACCACGGCCACCGTGGGCCTGTTCATGTCGCTGCTGGTCATCCTCGGCACCCGTACCGCGATGGGCGAAGAGGAATTCCAGGCCTGGGGCTGGCGGATTCCCTTCCTGATCTCGGTGGTCCTGCTGGGCATCTCGGTGTGGATCAGGATGTCGATGGCCGAATCGCCGGCTTTCGCGAAGATGAAGGCCGAGGGCAAGACCTCGAAAGCCCCGCTGTCGGAAGCCTTCCTGAACTGGAAGAACGGCAAGATCGCCCTGCTGGCGCTGGTCGGCCTGACCATGGGGCAGGCCGTGGTGTGGTACACCGGCCAGTTCTACGCCCTGTTCTTCCTGACCAAGACCCTCAAGATCGACGAGCCGACCTCGAACATCCTGATCGCCATCTCGCTGCTGCTGGCGACCCCGTTCTTCATCTTCTTCGGCTCGCTGTCGGACAAGATCGGCCGCAAGAAGATCATCCTGGGCGGCTGCCTGATCGCCGCGGTGACCTATTTCCCGATTTTCAAGGCGATCACCCACTACGGCAACCCGGCCCTGGAGAACGCGATCAACACCTCGCCGGTGGTGGTCGTGGCCGATCCGAACACCTGCAGTTTCCAGGTCGACGCCACCGGCACCAAGAAATTCCCGTCCTCCTGCGATATCGCCACCCGCATGCTGACCGCGGCGTCGGTGAGCTACACCCGCCAGGACGCCCCGGCCGGCACCATCGCTTCGGTGAAGGTGGGCGAGACCACGTTCCAGTCGTTCAACGCGGTCATGACCCCGGACAACCTGAACTTCGACGCGGCCAGCAAGGAACGCGAAACCGCGCTGAAGAAGGAAGTGACGACGGCCCTGAAGGCCGCCGGCTATCCGGACAAGGCCGACCCGGCGGCGGTGAACAAGCCGATGCTGGTGCTGCTGCTGTTCATCCTGGTGATCTACGTGACCATGGTGTACGGCCCGATCGCGGCGATGCTGGTGGAGATGTTCCCGACCCGCATCCGCTACACCTCGATGTCCCTGCCCTACCACATCGGCAACGGCTGGTTCGGCGGCCTGCTGCCGACCACCACCTTCGCGCTGGTGGCCTTCAAGGGCGACATCTACTACGGCCTGTGGTATCCGATCATCATCGCCCTGATCACCGTCGTGGTGGGGGCGCTGTTCATTCGCGAGACCAAGGACAACGACATCTACGCGCAAGACTGATCGGCGGATCGGTTAACGGAAAATGCCGCTGGGGACAGCGGCATTTTTTTCGTGGCCTTGGACGCAAACCTGGATCCCGGCCTTCGCCGGGATGACGGTCTCGAGGCTATAGGTCAACTCAAACAACGTCGTTCCGGCGAAGGCCGGAACCCAAGTTGGTAGCATGCCGCTAGCTCACACCACGGCCATTCAGCCGTTGAACCCTTTTCCTTCCCCCGCCAGCTTCACCATCAGCGGCGCCGCCTTCCACGCCTCCCCATGCCGCCCGCGCGCATATTTCTCCATCGCGGCCAGCACGTTCGGCAAGCCCACGCTGTCCGCGTAGAACATCGGCCCGCCGCGATGCAGCGGGAAGCCATAGCCCGTCAGGTAGACCATGTCGATATCCGAGGCGCGCAGCGCGATGCCCTCCTCCAGGATCTTCGCGCCTTCGTTCGCCAGTGCGAACACAAGGCGCTCGACGATCTCCGCGTCCGGGATCGCACGGCGCGTCACGCCGATGTCGGCCGAGTGGCGCACGATCATGTCGTTGACCTGTTCCGAGGGATAGGCCTTGCGGTCGCCGGGCTTGTAGTCGTACCAGCCGGCGCCGGTCTTCTGGCCGAAGCGGCCCTGCTCGCACAGCAGGTCCGCGCTCTTCGAATACGCGATCTCGGGCGACTCGATGGCGCGGCGCTTGCGGATGTACCAGCCGACGTCGTTGCCCGCCAGGTCGCTCATCCGGAACGGGCCCATGGCGAAGCCGAAGCCTTCGATGGCCGCGTCGACCTGCTCCGGCAGCGCGCCTTCGTCCAGCATGAAGTAGGCCTGGCGCAGGTATTGTTCCAGCATGCGGTTGCCGATGAAACCGTCACACACGCCCGACACCACGCCGGTCTTCTTGATTTTCTTGGCCAGCGCCATGGCGGTGGCCAGTACGTCCTTGCCGGTCGCCTTGCCGCGCACGATCTCGAGCAGCTTCATCACATTGGCCGGGCTGAAGAAGTGCAGGCCGATCACGTCCTGCGGGCGGCCGGTGAAGCCGGCGATGCGGTCCAGGTCCAGGGTCGAGGTGTTCGACGCCAGGATCGCGCCTGGCTTCATCACCCGGTCCAGCTCGCGGAACACGCTCTCCTTGACGCCCATGTCCTCGAACACCGCCTCGATCACGATATCGGCCTGGGCGATGTCCTGGTAGTCCAGGGTGGTGCGGATCAGGTTCATGCGCTGGTCGAGCTTCTCGGCCGTCAGCTTGCCCTTCTTGACACTGCTCTCGTAGTTCTTGCGGATCGTGGCCAGGCCGCGCTCGAGCGCGTCCTGCCGCGTTTCGAGAATGGTGACGGGAATGCCGGCGTTGGCGAAATTCATGGCGATGCCGCCGCCCATGGTGCCCGCGCCCACCACCGCCGCGCTGGCGATCGCGCGCACCGGGGTGTCGGACGGCACGTCGGGAATCTTGCCAACCGCGCGCTCGGCAAAGAAGGAGTGGCGCAGCGCCTTCGATTCAGGGGTCTGGGTCAGGTGCAGGAAGCGTTCGCGCTCGAACTTCAGGCCGGCCTCGAAATCCTTGCTGGTCACCGAGGCGGCCACCGCCTCGACGCACTCCAGCGGCGCCGGGAAGGGACCCGCCATCGCTTTCACGGTGTTGCGCGAGAACTGGAGGAAGGCTTCGTGGTTCGGGTAGTCGACCTTGCGGTCGCGCACTTTCGGCAGCGGACGGACACCGGCAACTTTTTGCGCGAAGGCGACGGCGGCTTCGAGCAAGTCGGTGCCGGCCGGGAAGACCTCGTCGAACAAGGCGGTCTGCGCCAGCTTCTCGGATGGCACCGGGGTGCCGGAGACCACCATGTTGAGCGCCATTTCCAGACCCAGCAAGCGCGGCAGGCGCTGGGTGCCGCCGGCGCCCGGCAGCAGGCCAAGCTTGACTTCCGGCAGCGCGATCTGGGCGTCCGGCAAGGCCACGCGGTAATTGCAGCCGAGGGCCAGTTCCAGGCCGCCGCCCATGCACACCGTGTGGATCGCGGCCACCACCGGCTTGGAGGCGTTTTCCACCGCCCGGATCAGGGAATGCAGGGTCGGTTCGGTGAGCGCCTTGGGCGAATTGAACTCGCGGATATCCGCGCCTCCCGAGAACGCCTTGCCGGCGCCCGTGATCACGATCGCCTGCACCGCCTCGTCGGTCTCGGCGCGCCGCACGCCCTCGACGGCGGCGCTGCGGGTGGCCAGTCCGAGGCCGTTGACCGGCGGATTGTTCAGCGTGATGACGGCAACATTGCCGTGGACCTGGTAATCGGCGCTCATGTCTCTTCTTCTCCTTATCGGTTGAAAGCTATCCCGGCAACTATAACCGAATTAATAGAACGTTCGTATTATTTCGGCAATCTATGCGGTCTTGATGACCGATCGATGACAGGCTATCGGCCCGTTGTAAAACGACCAAAAGTCGAAAAAAACCTGCTAACCGAACGCAACAATTCGCCTGCGCTCCGGCCCGCTGGCGCACAATACTCGCTCGCGTGCCAATAAGACAATAAACAGGCTTGGCTTTCCTCAAGCCAGCCCGATGGGGAGAGAGAGAATGCGCAGCAAAATCACGTTCAGGGTGACGCTCGCCGTCGCCCTCGTACTCGGTGTCCAGTACCTGACCGACGGCGTGCCGGTCCATTATCTGTTTGGCGAAGAGGAGCTTCCCGCGCTATCCAACTGGTGGGGATTGTTCCTGCTGCCGGCCGTCACCTGGCTGGCGCTGGGCCAGGTGCGCCCCGGCTACGACGGCGCAGCCCTGCTCAAGGACTTCATCGGCGGCCTGCTGTTCGGCGGCGCCCTGGCCCTCTTCTACGAGCACGGGCGCCCGGACTTGTCCGACTTCCTTGGCGAAGGCCTGGTCTTCCTGATGCTTTCCTATCCCATCTACCGCGCCGGATGCGTGCTCGGTTTCGTGTTCGGCGCCGCCTATGCCTTCGGGCCCGTGGTCCCCGTGCTCGCCGCCTGCCTCCTGGCGCCGGCGGCCTACCTGGGCCACCATGGACTGCGGCTGGCCTGGGAACTGGTTGCCGCGTGGTTCCGCCCGGCGCCCGAACGGCCAGCCGGGCCGCATAGCCAGTCGCGCGCCGAGCAGCAGAACATGCAGCACGCATTGCATTCCGCCGAATAGCTGCCACAATCCTCCTGTCCAGTTAACGAGGAGTCAGCATGCGCGGTCAACTCACTGTCGCCGTGGCCTTCGCCACGGCGCTCATCCTGGTGTGGCAGCATACCGGCAGCGGCGTCCCGGCGCACCACCTGCTCGCGCGCCAGGACATGCCCGCGGTCTCCAACTGGTGGGGCCTGCTGCTCTTGCCGCTGCTGACCTGGGTGAGCGCCAGCCGCATCGAGCACCGCTTCAAGGGGCCCGCCCTGGCCGCCGGCGCCGCGCCCGGCTTCTGCGCCGGCCTGCTGTTCGGCGCCGCCATCGCTTTCTTCTTCAGCAGCGGACGCGCCGACCTGTGCGAGTACCTGATGCAGGGCTTGCTGCTGCTGGCGCTGTTCGTCCCGATCTACCGCGCCGAAGCCGTGCTCGGCTTCGTGTTTGGCCTGACCTACGCCTTCGGTCCGGTGTTGCCGGTGCTGGTCGCCTGTGCGCTGGCCGTGATCGGCTACGTGCTGTACCAAGCGCCGCGCCTGCTGTGGTCGGCGGTCGGTGCGCTGCGGCGGCGCTAGCGGCTCATTTGCGGCGCCTGGCGGGTCGCGGCAGCGGGAATACATCCGCCACGATGATGCTGTCGCCGATCTGGCGGCTGGCCGAGGCCGAGTCGTAGACGACCATCAGGCCGTCTTCCCCGTCCTGGCCCGGGAACAGGGTCATGCCCTCCGGATGGTCGACGCCTTCGCCGTAGGGTAGCGACAGCACGCGTTGCAGCTGCTCGTGCGGCAGCACGCCCTCCTGGCCAGGCGCCGCGCCGCCGGGCCAGCGGTAGACGTAGACAGGGCCGTCCAGGTCCATGGTCGGTCCGGCCAGGATGAGCAGGTCTTTTCCCTGCACGCACAGGTCGCGGATGCCGAGGCCATGCAGGTCGACGAAATGCTTGCGGTACAGCCGGCCTTCGCCATCGACTGGCCCCAGGCGCAGCCTGCCGGGCTGCTCGTCCTCGACCGGGGCCACTTCGACGATCGCCGCCCAGCCCCGCAGCACCGGGCCGCGCAGGCCCAGCAGCAAGTGCTTGCCGGCGACCGCGATCCCCTCGATGTCGAATCCGTTGTCCTTGCCGGGAATGGCGAGGAAGGGGCCGAAGTGCTCGTCCTGCTTCAGCAGTGCGGTGAGTTCGTTGCCGTGCTCGTCCCCGCGCAGCAGCGCGGCGCTGCGGCGCTTGCCCTTGTGCTCGACTTCCTTCGCCAGGGTCGGAGCGTCGTCCTCCGCCACCACGGGAATGCGCGCCAGCAGGTAGCGGTTGCCGTCGGCGCCCACCGAACACAGGCGCTTGTGCGCTTTCTTCGCGCCGTCACCCGGCTTGGGCTGCTTGCGGCGCAGGCTGTGCGAGCCGACCAGCCACAGGTATTTGTCGTCGCAGGCCAGGCCCTCGATATCGGCCTCGTTGATGTCGTCCCTGGTTTCGCCATGCGGCGGCAGGGGCAGGTCGAGGAAGTCGTGCAGGGCGTACTGCTTGTGATCGCGCGTGAAACTGCTTTTTCCCGAGCTGTCGCTGTCCGCCAGGGCCAGGCGCTCCAGGCTGACCGATTCGTCGTTCGCCAGCCAGAGCGTCTTCCCCATGCGCAGGGCCACGGACAGGCCGTCTCGCAACTCCTTGTCGTGGGTGAGGTTGTCGTGCTCGGGATGGAATTCGAGCAGGACGATATTCGATGGATGCATGCGCCGTCTCCGTGCGGTTCACGATACGGCAGAGCATACCGCCAAGCCGGCGGATGCGGCGCAGGCCTGTCAGGCGGTCGGCAGGTGGTATTCCCCGTAGGCCTCGCGCAGCTTGTTCTTCTGGATCTTGCCGGTGCCGCCCACCGGCAGGCTGTCGGCGAACACCACGTCGTCCGGGATCCACCACTTGGCGACCTTCCCGTCGAAGAAGGCGAGCAGCTCCTCGCGCGCCACCTCCATGCCCGGACGGCGCACCACGACCAGCAGCGGCCGTTCGCTCCACTTCGGATGCGGCACGCCGATACAGGCCGCCTGCAGCACCGCCGGGTGGGCCATCGCGACGTTTTCCAGGTCGATCGAGCCGATCCACTCGCCGCCCGACTTGATCACGTCCTTGCTGCGGTCCGTGATCGCCAGGTAGCCATCCTCGTCGATGGTGGCCACGTCGCCGGTCGGGAACCAGCCGTCCTGCAGCACCTCGCCGCCTTCGTCGCGGTAGTAGCCGGACACCACCCACGGCCCCTTCACCAGCAGGTGGCCATAGGTCACGCCGTCCCAGGGCAGCTCGGTGCCGTCGTCGTCGACGATCTTCATGTCGACGCCGTAGATCGCATGGCCCTGCTTGCGCAGCACGGCGCGCTGCTCCTCGACCGGCAGCCTGGTGTGCTTGCCCATCAGGGTGCAGGCGGTGCCGAGCGGCGACATCTCGGTCATGCCCCAGGCGTGAATCACCTGCACGCGCAGGCGGTCGATCAGGGTGTCCATCATCGCCGGCGGGCAGGCCGAGCCGCCGATCACGGTGCGCCGGAAGGTCGAGAAGCGCAGGTCGTTCTGCATCACGTAGTTGATCAGGCCGAGCCACACCGTCGGCACGCCGGCCGAGAAAGTGACGCCCTCCTGCTCGAACAGCTCGTACAGCGACTTGCCGTCCAGGGCCGCGCCAGGATAGACCATCTTGGCGCCCGACAGCAGGACCGAGTACGGCAGGCCCCAGGCGTTCACGTGGAACATCGGCACCACCGGCAGCACCACATCGGCCGAGGACACGTTGAGGGCGTTCGGCATCGCCGAGGCGTAGGCGTGCAGCACGGTCGAGCGGTGCGAGTACAGCGCGCCCTTCGGGTTGCCGGTCGTGCCGGAGGTGTAGCACAGGGCGGCGGCGCTGCGCTCGTCGAACTGGGGCCAGCGGTAGTCGCCGGGGGCGGCTTCCACCAGCTCCTCGTAGCACAGCAGCATCGGGATATCGGTCTTGGCCGGCATGTGCTCGCGTCCGCACATGGCCACGTAGCCCTTCACCGTCTTGCAGCTGCGCGCCATGGCCTCGATCGCCGGCAGGAAAGTCAGGTCGAAGAACAGGAACTGGTCTTCCGCGTGGTTGATGATGTAGGCGATCTGCTCGGGGTGCAGGCGCGGGTTGATGGTATGCAGCACGGCGCCTGAGCCGGACACGCCGTAGTACAGCTCCATGTGGCGGTAGCCGTTCCAGGCCAGGGTGGCGACACGCTCGCCCATCTTGACGCCGAGGCCGGCCAGCGCGTGGGCCAGTTTGCGCGAGCGCTGCTCGCATTCGCGGTAGGTATAGCGGTGGATGTCGCCCTCGACCCGGCGCGACACGATCTCGCTGTCGCCGTAGTGGCGGGCCGCGAACTCGATAATGCTCGAGATCAGCAGCGGCTGGTCCATCATCTGGCCCATCAGCGGGCTCGTCGGGTAGTCGGTCATTGGCGTCTCCATATTCATTTAGCAACTTCACGAAAGTTGTAACGTGCGAATAGCACGGGCGTCAATGCAATTCGATGATGCGATGCAGCAGTTATCCAGGGCGCATGCCTGCGGGTGCTCACGAGGCCGGCTCCCACTGTTGTCTCGTCCTTCCGGCCCTCACCGGAATGGCGTGGATTGCGTAGCGGGTGTGCCGATGCCGCGATTTCCACGCTCGCAGCCTGTGAACCCGTCTTCCTCCTGTGCGCCTCCACATCCGCCCCGGTACGGTAGAATCCCGACATCACCGTCTACCCGATACTGGAACTGCCATCACTGCCGACGAACTTCCCCTGAATAACTCCTTCGCCGAGCTGCCGCCGGCCTTCTACACGCGCCTGATGCCGACCCCGCTGCCCTCGCCCTATTTCATCGCGGCGAGCGCTCCGGCGGCGGCGCTGGTGGGCCTGGATGCGGCCGTGCTGGCGCACGAGGACTTCGTTGCCGTCTTTACGGGCAACAAGGTGGCCGTGCGCTCGCAGCCGCTGGCGGCGGTGTACTCGGGCCACCAGTTCGGTGTCTGGGCGGGACAACTGGGCGACGGCCGCGCCATCACCCTGGGCGACATCGCCACCCCGAACGGCCCCATGGAGCTCCAGCTCAAGGGCGCCGGCCTGACGCCTTATTCGCGCATGGGCGACGGGCGCGCCGTGCTGCGCTCGTCGATCCGCGAATTCCTGTGCTCGGAAGCGATGGCCGCCCTCGGCATCCCCACCACCCGCGCGCTGATGGTCACCGGCTCGCACCAGCCGGTGGTGCGCGAATCGGTCGAGACCTCCGCGGTCGTGACCCGCATGGCGCCCTCCTTCGTGCGCTTCGGCTCCTTCGAACACTGGTACCACCGCGGCCGTCAGGACGAACTGCGCACCCTGGCCGACTATGTGATCAAGACCTTCTACCCGGCGTTCACCGGCGCCGCCAATCCCTACAAGGAACTGCTGGCCGAGGTCACCCGCCGCACCGCGCGCATGATCGCGCACTGGCAGGCGGTCGGCTTCATGCATGGCGTGATGAACACCGACAACATGTCGATCCTGGGACTGACCCTGGACTACGGCCCCTTCGGCTTCATGGAGGCCTTCGACGCCCAGCACATCTGCAACCACACCGACCAGGGCGGCCGCTATTCCTACGCCAACCAGGTGCCGGTGGGACACTGGAACTGCTATGCCCTGGGTAATGCCCTGCTGCCGCTGATCGGCACGCCGGAAGAAGCCGAGGAGGCGCTCGACGTCTACCGTCCGGCCTTCGGCGCCCAGCTCGACGAGATCCTGCACGCCAAGCTCGGCCTGCGCGATGTGCGCGAAGAAGATGGCGCCCTGTTCGACGCCATGTTCCAGCTGCTGCAGGACAACCACGCCGATTTCACCCTGTTCTTCCGCCGCCTGGGCGGACTGCGCGTCGACGATCCCGCGTCCGATAGCCCACTGCGCGACCTGTTCATCGACCGCGCGGCCTTCGACGCCTGGGCGGACACCTATCGCGCCCGCCTGCGCGCCGAGGGCAGCACGGATGCGCTGCGCCGCGCGGCGATGGACCGGGTCAATCCCAAGTACGTACTGCGCAACTACCTGGCCCAGGTGGCGATCGAACAGGCGCAGAATGGGGACTTCGGCGGCGTGCGCAAGCTGCTCGCCGTCCTGGAGCGCCCCTACGACGAACAGCCCGAGAACGCCTCTTATGCGGCCCTGCCGCCGGACTGGGCTGCCCATCTTGAAGTAAGCTGCTCTTCCTGAACCAGCGAAAGACCCTCATGACCGACAAAGTGACCAAGACCGACGCCGAATGGCGCGCCCAGCTCGACGCGATGCAATACCAGGTGACCCGCCACGCCGCCACCGAACGCGCCTTCACCGGCAAGTTCTGGGACCACCACGAGCACGGCATCTACCACTGCGTCTGCTGCGATACCCCGCTGTTCGAATCCGACGCCAAGTTCGATTCGGGCTGCGGCTGGCCGAGCTACTTCCGCGCCCTCGATCCGGAGAACGTGATCGAGAAGGAAGACCGCACGCATGGCATGCTGCGTACCGAGATCATCTGCGCCGTCTGCGACGCCCACCTGGGCCACGTCTTCCCAGACGGCCCGCCGCCGACCGGCCTGCGCTACTGCATCAACTCGGCTTCGCTGCGCTTCGAACCCGTTTAACTTTTCCTGAGGACCGCCCCGCAATGAAATTCCTGTTCGACCTGTTCCCGGTCATCCTGTTCTTCGGCGTCTATAAATACGGCGAGAACCACCAGGACTGGGCCCATGGCCTGGCCACCCAGTACCTCGGCGGCCTGATCGCCGGCGGCGCGGTGCCGCCCAGCCAGTCGGCGATCCTGCTGGCGACCGCGGTGGCGATCGTCGCGACCTTCCTCCAGATCGGCTACCTCCTGGTGCGCGGCCGCAAGGTCGACAACATGCTGTGGCTGTCGCTGGGCGTGATCGTGGTCGCCGGGGGCGCCACCATCTACTTCCACGACGATACCTTCATCAAATGGAAGCCGACCATCCTGTACTGGGCCTTTGCCGTGGCCCTGCTGGTGGCCCAGGTGTTCTACCGCAAGAACCTGATGCGCTCGGTGATGGAGGCCCAGGTCAAGCTGCCGGACCCGGTCTGGAGCCGGGTCGGCTACGCCTGGATCGCCTTCTTCTTCGCGATGGGCCTGCTGAACCTGCTCATCGCCTTCGTGGTGTTCCGCACCGATACCAGCGCCTGGGTCAGCTTCAAGCTGTTCGGCTTCACCGGCATCTTCTTCGCTTTCGTCGTGGTCCAGACCCTGATGCTTTCCAAACATATTGAGGAGGACGCATGAGCACCCCCCCAGATCGCACCGAACGCCTGCGCGAGCGCCTGCAGGCAGAACTGAGCCCGACCGTGCTCGAGATCACGGACGATTCGCACCTGCATGCGGGCCATGCGGGGGCGGCCTCGGGCGGCAGTCATTACAGCGTGAAAATCGTCTCGGAACTGTTCCAGGGCCGTACGCTAGTCATGCGGCATCGTCTTGTGTATGATGCCGTGCACGAAATGATTAACAAAGCGGAAATCCACGCGCTTGCCATCACGGCGGTCGCGCCTTCCGAACAGTCCTGAAAGTCGGCTTCAGGCTGCTTTAAGAAAACTCGCCGACAATTGAACTGGTTGTTACAAGAACTAATCTAATCTCGTCCAGCATATACCGCTACAGGAACACCACATGACTTTTAAGCCAGCACGCCTGCTGTTAGCCCTGATCGCCGTTGGAGCGGCGCCCGCCTTTGCCCAGAACCTCGCAGTGGTCAACGGCAAGCCGATCCCCTCGGCGCGTGCCGATGCGATGGTCAAGCAAGTCGTGGCGCAAGGCCAGGGCCAGGATTCGCCGCAGCTGCGCGACATGATCAAGAAAGGCCTCATCGAACGCGAAGTGCTGATGCAGGAAGCGGTCAAACAGGGCTACGACAAGAAACCTGAAGTCAAGGCGGCGCTGGACAACGCGCGCCAGGCCATCGTCGTGAACCAGCTGGCCAAGGACTACATCACCAAGAACCCGGTGAGCGACGCGGAAATCAAGGCCGAGTACGACAAGTTCAAGGCGCAGACCGGCGACAAGGAATACCACGTCCGCCACATCCTGGCCGCGACCGAAGCCGACGCCAAGGCGATCATCGCCAAGCTCAAGGGCGGCGCCAAGTTCGAAGAGCTGGCCAAGCAATCCAAGGACACCGGCACCGCCAACAGCGGCGGCGACCTGGACTGGGCCGTTCCGGCTTCCTTCCCGGCCGAATTCGCCGCCGGCTTCACCGGCCTGCAAAAGGGCGCGGTCACCGAGACCCCGGTCAAGACCCAGGCCGGCTACCACGTGATCAAGCTGGACGACACCCGTGCGGCCAAGCTGCCGTCGCTGGAAGAAGTCAAGCCTCAGATCGCCGATTCGCTGACCCAGCAGAAGCTGCAGGCGTACTCGGACCAAATGGTCAAAAAGGCAAAGGTGCAGTAAGATGTGCTGTCATCGGCGCTCGTTCCGTGACGGACGCGCGCCGGTTCTCGTCGCCCGCGGCGATACTTTTCGTGTTTATATAGGATCTCAACAATGATTTTGAAGCCAGCCCGCCTGTTGTTAGCCATGACCGCATTGGTTGCCATGCCAGCATTCGCGCAAAACGTTGCGACCGTCAATGGCAAGCCGATCTCGGCGGCCAAGGTAGACCAGCTGGTCAAGCAAGTCGTCGCCCAGGGCCGCGCCACCGATTCGCCGCAACTGCGCGAAGCGATCAAGCGCGACCTGATCAGCCGCGAAGTGTTGATCCAGGAAGCCGACAAGCAGAACATCGGCGCCCGCGCCGACGTCAAGGCAGCGATCGACAATGCCCGCCAGAGCATCATCATCAACGCCATGCTCGCGGACTACGTCAAGAAGAACCCGATCAAGGACGCCGACATCAAGGCCGAGTACGACAAGTACAAGTCCACCGTGGGCGACAAGGAATACCACGCACGCCACATCCTGGTGGGCACCGAGGAAGAAGCCAAGGCCATCATCACCAAGCTGAAGGGCGGCGCCAAGTTCGAAGAGCTGGCCAAGCAGTCGAAAGACGGCAGCGCCAACAACGGCGGCGACCTGGACTGGGCGAGCCCGGCGGCCTACGTGCCTGAATTCTCGAAGGCCATGACCTCGCTGCAAAAAGGCGCCATCACCGAGACCCCGGTGAAGACCCAGTACGGCTACCACGTGATCAAGCTGGAAGACACCCGCGCGGCCAAGATCCCGGCCCTGGAAGAAGTCAAGCAGCAGGTCGCCGAACAGTTGCAGCAGCGCCAGGTTGCGCAGTACCGCGAAAGCCTGGTCAAGAAGGCCAAGGTGCAGTAACTCCCTGCTCCGGCAAACAAGAAAACGCTCCTTCGGGAGCGTTTTTTTTACGGGCACGGCCAGGACCGTCGCGCGGCATCGCCGGCGCCTGGCCTGCCGGTCGCGACCTGTTCGCGGGGCTCAGGCGCTGCCCCGTTTCCCTGCCGGCAAAGCCTCTGCCGGCGACCGGTTCAGGGAAGCTCGCCCGTATGCCCCAGCCATTCGATGCACTTGCCGCGCAAGTTGGGGAAACGGGAAGCGATCCCCGCCAGGCCCTCCTCCAGCTGAGGCTTGGTATTGAACGGAAAGACGTCGTTCATCGACAGTGCGACGGCAATCCGGTACTCATCCCCCGATGCCAGCCAGCGATCCCGCAGCGCGAGTATCTCTTCTCCATCGTCGGCAACACACAAGAGCAAGCGGTCCAGTACTTCCGCAATGGCCTCCGCCGGCACGCCGGGCGCACGGTTGTCGACCAGCGACTCGATGAATGCAGGTATTCCAGTCATAGCGCCACCATACCGACTCGGGTTGAACGGGAGATCCGGCGCGCGTTCCATCGGGGGCGAAAGATCTCCTGCTAAAGCGCGCCAGGATGCCCGCTTCAGTCCCAGTGTATGAGACCCGTTATGGGTAAGGCAAGCAAAAAGTTCCAATAATTGTAGCGGTTCCAATTCACCCATCCGGTGGGCCGGTCCGCGGGCGCGCGGACTAGGTTTCGTCGCAATGCTTCGGCGCCCCAGGGTAGATCCCGTTGATGTAGGCGTCGAGCACGCCGGCCCAGGCGCGCTGCAGCGGGCAGCCGCCGGCCATGCACTCGCCGAGGGTCGCGCCGCTATTGAACCAGGTGGTCGCGCCGTTGACGACGCTTTGCACCCCTGAGGGAGCCGAAGCGCCGGCCGCACGGTTCAGCACCGCCGCGACGTACTGGTGCGCCAGGAACAGATAGGCGTCGCCCCGGGTCGGCCTGTCCATGACTTGCTGCCAGCTCAAGCCGCTGGAGAAGAACGGTGCATTGCGGTCGAAGCCGGACGGCCAGATCACGCCCGGCTTGTTGCTCCAGTAGCCTTGGGTGCGCACGCAGCCTGTGGGCGGGCAGCCGCAGCCGGCTTGGTCCGCCTCGGCCTGCACGACCAGCTGGGCGCAGGCGTCCGCCAGCACAGCGGACTTGGCCATCGCCACTTCCCCTTGCGCCTGCGCCGCGGCCATGCCTGGGAAGCCGGCCAGGCCGAGCAGGAGTTCGAACAGGAGCGCTGCGCGGCGCGCCACAGGGGTGAAGAAAGCACCGAAGCTCATCGCATCCTCCAGGTCGGGCGGCCGGAATGGCCGCGTCGAGAGGATGATGCGCGCGCGCAGCGCGGCCCCGCTTGCGTCAGCTCAGGTGTGCAACTGGTTGAATTTACTAGGGAAACTTTATTCCTGACAAGCTCACTTCTTGCCGCGCAGGACCTCGATCTCGGCCCGCAGCTTGCTGCGCTCGGCATACGAGGTCTCGAGCTGCTTGCGCAAGTCCTTGAGCTCCGCTTCGAGGCTGTCGCGCGCCGTGGTGGCGCCCACCAGGTCCATCTCGGCGGCCAGGCGGCGGTCGGACTCTTCCGCCTGGGCCGTGACATTGCGCTCGAGCTGGGCGCGCAGTTCGGCCAGCTGCTTGTCCTTGCCGTCGATCGCCAGCTGGTCCTTGGCCTTGCTCACCAGCGCCTCGGTCGCGATCTGGCGCGCGTTGCGCAGCTCGGCGTTCAGGCGGTCGATTTCCTCCGAGCGGTCGGCCAGTTCGGCTTCCACGCGGGCGCGTTCGGTCTGCAGGGTTTCGCGTTCGGCTTCCAGCTCGTCGCCCGCGCGCAGCAGGGCCTCAGCGTCGCTCGCGGACTGCGCCATCGATTCGCGCACACCGGCGCTGGCCTGGTCGGCGAACTGCCTCACCCATTCGACCAGGTCGTTGACGATCGATTCGGGCAGGTCTGGACGCGGCAGTTCAGGCGGCTTCACGTGCTCGGCCCGCCAGGCGGCCAGGTGCTTGTAGACCGCGGTGGGGCTGCCGAAGCCCAGCGCCTCGCGCACCGCGTCGATGCTCACTTCCTTGCCGGCTTTCTGCAGCTTGGCGGCGGCCGCCGCAACCTGGTCGAACGTGACGTCTTCGCTTGCCATGGTTTCTCCGTTCTTGGTTTGCTTCGCGCGTGTGGTCGCGCTCATGCTTCGTATGATATTCCAGCCCGGCGGGACGCCCGGTTCGCTACGTCCACTACGCCGGCCGGATGAAAAAAGCGCCTCCGGGGAGGCGCTCGTTGTAGTGGACCCGGATCAGCCGACCCACTTGCGCGCATTGCGGAACATGCGCATCCACGGCGACTCGTCGCCCCACGCATCCGGGGCCCAGGAGTGGACCACGGTGCGGAACACGCGCTCGGCGTGCGGCATCATGGCGGTGAAGCGGCCGTCCTCGGTGGTCACGGCGGTGAGGCCGCCGGGCGAGCCGTTCGGGTTGAACGGATAAGTCTCGGTGGCCTGGCCGCGGTTGTCGACGTAGCGCAGCGACTTGAGCGCCGCATCGATGTCGCCGGTCAGCGAGAAGTCGGCGTAGCCTTCGCCGTGGGCGATGGCGATCGGCGCCTGGGTGCCGGCCATGCCCTGGAAGAAGATCGACGGCGAGTCCAGCACTTCGACCATGCCGAAGCGCGCTTCGAACTGCTCAGACTTGTTGCGGGTGAACTTCGGCCAGGCGTGGGCGCCCGGGATGATCGACTTCAGGTTGCTCAGCATCTGGCAGCCGTTGCACACGCCCAGGCCGAAGGTGTCCTGGCGCTGGAAGAAGATCGCGAACTGCTCGGCCAGGGCCGGGTTGAACAGGATGGTCTTGGCCCAGCCCTCGCCCGCGCCCAGCACGTCGCCGTAGGAGAAGCCGCCCACGGCGATCAGGCCATGGAAGTCGTCCAGCCTGGCGCGGCCCGCGATCAGGTCGCTCATGTGCACGTCGACGGCGGTGAAGCCTGCCTGGTGCATCACCCAGGCGGTCTCGATGTGCGAGTTGACGCCTTGCTCGCGCAGGATCGCCACGCGCGGACGCACGCCCGTCGCGATGAACGGCGCGGCGACATTCTCCGACAGGTCGAAGCTGAGCTTCGGCTTCATGCCCGGATCCTGCTCGTCCAGCAGGCGCTCGTATTCCGCATCGGCACAGGCCGGGTTGTCGCGCAGGCGCGCGATGCGCCAGCTGGTCTCGCTCCACAGGCGATGCAGGCTGCTGCGGCTCTGGTTGTAGATCACCTTGGCGTCGCGGGTGAACTCGATCGCGCCGCGGTCGTTGAGTTTGCCGATGATGTGGCTGCAGGCGCCCAGGCCCAGTTCGCGCAGCACGTTCATGACAGCGCCCTTGTCTTCCGCAAGCACCTGCACTACGGCGCCCAGTTCCTCGCTGAACAGCGCGCGCAGGGTCATTTCGTTGCGGCGCTCGGCCACCTGGCCCGCCCAGTTCTTGGCGTCGCCCCAGTCCGAGGCGTGCTCGCCTTCCATGGTCAGGATGTCGAGGTTGACCGAGACGCCGGTGCGGCCGGCGAAGGCCATTTCGCACAGGGTGGCGTACAGGCCGCCGTCCGAGCGGTCGTGGTAGGCCAGCAGCTTGCCGTCCTGGTTCAAGCGCTGGATGGCGTTGAAGAAGGCTTTCAGGTCGCTTGGGGAATCGACGTCCGGCACGCTGTCGCCCAACTGCTGGGTGACCTGCGCCAGCACCGAGGCGCCCAGCCGGTTCTTGCCGCGGCCCAGGTCGATCAGCACCAGGGCGGTCTCGCCGAGGTCCGAGCGCAACTGCGGGGTCAGCGAACGGCGTACGTCGGTCACCGGCGCGAAGGACGAGACGATCAGCGAGACCGGCGAGATCACCGCCTTGCTCTGGCCTTCGTCGTTCCAGGTGGTGCGCATCGACAGCGAATCCTTGCCGACCGGGATGGACACGCCCAGCGCCGGGCACAGCTCCATGCCCACGGCCTTGACGGTGTCGAACAGCGCGGCGTCCTGGCCCGGCTGGCCGCAGGCCGCCATCCAGTTGGCCGACAGCTTGATGTCGGAAATGTCGCCGATGGCGGCGGCGGCGATGTTGGTGATCGCCTCGCCCACGGCCATGCGGCCCGAGGCGGCGGCGTCGATCACGGCCAGCGGCGTGCGCTCGCCCATCGCCATCGCTTCGCCCACGAAGCCCTCGAAGGACATGGCGGTGACGGCGCAGTCGGCGACCGGCACCTGCCATGGGCCGACCATCTGGTCGCGGACGGTCATGGCGCCCACGGTGCGGTCGCCGATGGTGATCAGGAAGGACTTGTCGGCCACGGTCGGCTGCAGCAGCACGCGGCGGCCGGCTTCCTCGAGCTCGATGCCGGTCAGGTCGACCGGCGGGAAGCTGTGCTGCACGTGTTCGACGTCGCGCAGCATCTTCGGCGGCTTGCCGAGCAGGACGTCCATCGGCATGTCGACCGGGGCCGCATTGGCCGGGTCGCCGGCCTGGTCGTCGATCAGGCGCAGCTGGCGCTCTTCGGTGGCGGTGCCGACCACGGCGAAGGGACAGCGCTCGCGCTCGCACAAGGCTGCAAATTTTGCCAGGTTGTCAGGCGAAATCGCCAACACATAGCGCTCTTGAGACTCGTTGGACCAAATTTCCTTCGGCGCCATGCCGGACTCTTCCAGCGGGACCTTGCGCAGCTCGAAGATCGCGCCGCGCTTGGCGTCGTTGACGATTTCCGGGAAGGCGTTCGACAGGCCGCCCGCGCCCACGTCGTGGATCGAAATGATGGGATTGTCCGCACCCAGCTGCCAGCAGCCGTTGATGACTTCCTGGGCGCGGCGCTCCATTTCCGGGTTGCCGCGCTGGACCGAGTCGAAGTCCAGGTCGGCGGTGTTGGTGCCGGTGGCCATCGAGGACGCGGCGCTGCCGCCCATGCCGATGCGCATGCCCGGGCCGCCCAGCTGGACCAGCAGCGAGCCGACCGGGATCTCGTCCTTGTGGGTGTGCGCGGCGGAGATGTTGCCGATGCCGCCGGCGATCATGATCGGCTTGTGGTAGCCGAAGACCGCGCCCGCCGCGCCGACGTTCTGCTCGTAGGTGCGGAAATAGCCGCCCAGGACCGGACGGCCGAATTCGTTACTGAAGGCGGCGCCGCCGATCGGGCCGTCGATCATGATCTGCAGCGGCGAAGCGATGCGCTCCGGCTTGCCGTAGATGGTCTCGAGGCGCCCGGCTTCGCCCTTCGTGACGTCGCTGGCGTTCTCCCACGGACGCTGGGCGTCCGGCAGCAGCAGGTTCGACACGGTGAAGCCGGTCAGGCCCGCCTTCGGCTTGGCGCCGCGGCCGGTCGCACCCTCGTCGCGGATCTCGCCGCCGGCGCCGGTCGAGGCGCCCGGGAACGGCGAAATCGCGGTCGGGTGGTTGTGGGTCTCGACCTTCATCAGGGTGTGCACCAGCTCGGTCGACGGCGCATACACTTCACCGGCGCGCGGGTGGAAGCGGGTCACGGTCGCGCCTTCGATGATCGAGGAGTTGTCGCTGTAGGCGACCACGGTGCCGCGTGGATTCAGCTGGTGGGTGTTCTTGATCATCGCGAACAGCGACTTGTCCTGCTTGACGCCGTCGATGATCCAGTCCGCGTTGAAGATCTTGTGGCGGCAGTGTTCGCTGTTGGCCTGGGCGAACATCATCAGTTCGACGTCGGTCGGGTTGCGCCGGGCCTTGGTGAAGGCTTCGTGCAGGTAGTCGATCTCGTCGATCGACATCGCCAGGCCCAGTTCCGTGTTGGCGCGCACCAGCGCCTCGCGGCCCTGCTGGAGGACGTCGATCGCTTCCAGCGGCTTGCCCTCGAGTTCGCGGAACAGCTGCTGGGCTTCGTCGGCATGGCGCAGCACGGTCTCGGTCATGCGGTCGTGCAGCAAGGCGATGACGCCCTCGATGTCCTGCTCGGCCAGCTTTTTCGGCGCGCCGATGCCGGTGCCCAGGATGCCGCCCTTCAGCACCACGGTGTAGGCCACGCCGCGCTCGATGCGGTGGATGTGCGCCATGCCGCAGTTGTGGGCGATGTCGGTCGCCTTCGAGGCCCAGGGCGAAATCGTGCCCAGGCGCGGGATGACGAAGAACTCCTCGGTCACGCCCTCGTACAGCGCCTCCGGGGCCGGCTCGCCATAAGTGAGCATGGCCGTCAGGCGGTTGGTGTCATCGGTCGTCAGCGGCGCGCTGGCATCGATGAAGTGGTAGAAGCGCGCCTGCACTGCGGCAATCGACGGGGCGACGGCTTGCAATTGGCTCAGGAGGCGTTGGCTACGGAAGGCGGAGAGGGCGTTGGAACCCGGCAGAATCAACATGGCTTGGACAGTCGGTTGATGCAGCGTGGCTGCTTGGGTGGAAGATAGCCCGCTATTATACAGCGTTGCAACATTGCTCGATACGGCAAGCCCCATGCGAAGATTTCTTGATTAGGGCGATGCTTATAGGTATCTTTACGGTACAAAATGACAAGATGCGTGCTTGACCAGCGGTGCGCGCCACGTGCGGAGAGACGGCAACGATGCAAGAGAACGGAAACCTGGCGGTCCTGGTGGTCGACCCCAACCAGGGCATGCGCACCAGCCTGCAGAACATGCTGGCCCAGATCGGCATCTCGAAGGTCGAGTACGCCATCAATGCCAATACGGCGATCAAGCAGCTTTCCCGCCGCGCCTACGACGTGATTCTTTGCGAGTACGACCTGGCGAGCGGCTCCGGCGAAGGCCAGGACGGCCAGCAGCTGCTGGAAGACCTGCGCCACCACAAGCTGATCAATGCCTCGACCATCTTCATCATGCTCACGTCCGAGGGCGTGTACGGCAAGGTGGTCAGCGCGGCCGAGCTGACGCCGACCGACTACGTGCTCAAGCCCTTCACGGTGGACATGCTCAGCGGCCGCATCAAGCGCGCGCTGGAGCGCCGCGCCGCCCTGCTCCCGGCCTGGCAGCTGGCCGCGCAGGGCAAGCTGCGCGAGGCGATCCGCAGCTGCGAGCAAGGCCAGGCCGCCAGCCCGCGCTTCGCCCTCGACTTCACGCGTCTTCGCGCCGACCTCCATGTGGCGCTCGGCGAACATGCCGAAGCCGGCTCGATCTACCGCGAAGTGCTGTCCGAGCGCCCGCTGGGCTGGGCGGGCCTGGGCCTGGCGCGCACCATGGTGGCGCAGGAGCAGGTGGAGGAAGCACGCGCCGTGCTCGAGCAGCTCATCCAGGGCAATCCCCAGCTGATGGGCGCCTACGACCTGCTGGCGCGCTGCATCGAGATCGACGGCGCGCCCGCCGAAGCGCAGAAGGTGCTGGAGGAAGCGGTCTCGATTTCGCCGCACATGGTGCGCCGCCTGCGCAAGCTGGGCGAAGTGGCGATGGAAGCCGGCGACCCGGAAGTCGCCGAGAAGTCCTTCCGCCAGGTGGTGAGCAAGGCGCGCTATTCCGAATTCCGCAATCCCGAAGACCACGTCAACCTGGTCAAGGCCCTGGTCACGCGCGGCGACCTTGCCGGCGCCGGCAATGTGGTGCGCGACCTGGAGCGCTCGCTGCGCGGCAGTCCGGCGGCGGACGCCTGCAAGGCCTATTCGAGCGCGCTGGTGCAGGACAAGGCCGGCAACCCGGCCGCCGCGGTGGCCGAGCTGCATGCGGCGGTGAATGCGGTGCGCGGCGCCAGCGGCCTGTCGCCGGCGCTCAAGATCGGCCTGGCCCAGGCCTGCCTCGACCACAAGCTCGATTCCCAGGCCTCGGATGTCATGCTCACCGTGATGAACGACGTCGACAGCGGCGTGAGCAAGGACCAGGCGATCGGCGTCTTCGTGCGCGCCGGCCGCCCCGACCTGGCCGACGGCATGGGCCAGCAGCTCAAGGCCCAGGCCCAGATCCTGCTGGGCGTGGCGGACGAAAAGCGCAACATGGGCGACGTGCGCGGCGCGGTGCATACCCTGCTCGAGGCGCTGCACATGGCGCCGGACAACCTGCAGGTGATGGTGGCCGTGACCGGCGGCATTCTCCGCCAGATCAACGAACTGGGCTGGGATCACCACCTGGGCGAAGTGGCGGCCGAGCAGATGGAGCGGATCCGGGCGATCGACGCCCAGCATCCGCGGCTGGCGGCGCTGGGCGACGAGTTCGGGGCGGCGAAAAGGAAATACGGCATCTCCGCGGCCTGACTCATCCGGTTTGGTCCGGGTAGCTCCGGACAGCGGCCGCTGTACCGCCGGCATGCTAGACTGGCCCATCGAAGCGTCAGCCGGTGAGCGCCGCCATGCTTGTCATTCTTCCGCGTCCCGCCCTCAGGCCGTTCATCGGCCGGCTATGGGCCTCGACGTCCGCTTCCCGCCCGGCGGAATCGCGCGAGCACGTCTTGCCCACTGGCCAGATGCACATGGTATTCCGTCTCGCCGGGAAACCGCTGCGCCTGTTCGCCGATGCGGACGACAGGCTTGGCAGGCGTATCGCCGCGCCGGTGCTGGGCGGCGCCCGCACCAGCTTCTATATCAAGGAAGCGGCGGAGCCCGTGGTGTCGGTCGGCGTGGAGCTCTTGCCCGGCGCGCCGCAGGCATTGTTCGGCGTCGGCGCGGGAGAGCTGGCCGGGCGTCATACCCCCTTGTCCGAGCTCTGGGGCAGGACAGCCGATTCCTTACTGCAGCAGCTTGCCGAGGAAACCGATCCGCAGCGGCAGCTGGTCCGCCTCGAGTCTTCGCTCGCGGCACATTTCCCGTCCGAAGCGACGCTGCATCCCAGCGTGCTGTGCGCGCTCGCGGCTTTTGCGCGCCCCGGCCGTATCGATGACGTGGTCCTCGAGAGCCGCTACAGCCATCGCGGCTTCATCGCCTTGTTCAGGCAGGCGACGGGCGTGAGTCCAAAGCGCTATGCACGCCTGATGCGTTTCCAGGCGCTGCTGGCGTCCATGCGCGCGCATCCGGGGGCCTCGCTCGGGGAACTGGCCTACGGCGCCGGCTATAGCGACCAGGCCCATATGACGCGCGAGTTCCGCGAGTTTGCCGGCGTCACGCCTTCCCAGTACCGCGGGCTGGCCCCGGCGGCGGCCCACCACGTGGCGCTTCCCGGGCCGCAGGAAGGTCAATTTCATTCAAGACGGACGGGTACGCGCAAGCTATAGTGCCTGTTCACAGTCCACTTCCACGGCCAGGAGACTTCCCATGATCCATGAACTGTTTGCGTACCTGTGTGTGAACGACGCCAACGCGGCGATCGATTTCTACGGCAAGGCATTCGGGGCCACCGAATCATTTCGCCTGACCGAGCCCGGCGGCCGCATCGGCCATGCCGAACTCGATTTCGGCGGGGTCACCGTGATGCTGGCGGACGAATATCCCGAATTCGGGATCCGCGGCCCGCATGCCATCGGCGGCACGCCGGTCACGATCCACCTGCATGTGGATAACGCCGACGCCATGGTCGCGCGCGCCCTCGAGGCCGGCGCCAGCCTCGAGCGCGAGGTCCAGGACGAATTCTATGGCGAGCGTGGCGGCGTGGTGCGCGACCCGTTCGGGCACCGCTGGAATATCGGGCACAGCATCGAGAAGCTGTCGCCTGAAGAGATGCAGCGGCGTTATACGGCGATGATGCGGCAGGATTGAGTGGGTGTGCGGCGAACTTGGGTCCCCGCCTCCGCGGGGATGACGTTCTTAAGCGCGTGTCCGAAGTTCAGACAGTGACTGCTAAACATGAGTCAATTGACGTTATCCCCGCGCAGGCGGGGACCCAAGTTCAACGCACGCTAGAAAACCTCAGCGCGTCCCGAAGCCCCCTCCCCCCGGCGTTTCGATCACGAAGACGTCATCCACCCCCATCTCGGTCTTGCCGATATGCCCCAGGGTCTCCACCCGCCCGTCGGCGCGCAGTACCGTGTTGCGCCCGCGCTCACCCGGCTCGCCGCCGGCCATGCCGAAGGGTGCATGGATCCGGTTGTTGGACAGGATCGCCGCCGTCATCGGTTCCAGGAAGCGGACCTTGCGCACGCCGCCGTTCCCGCCGTGCCAGCGCCCCGCCCCGCCCGACCCGTGGCGGATCGCATAGCTCTCCAGCCGCACCGGGAAGCGGAACTCGAGGATTTCCGGATCGGTCAGCCGCGAATTGGTCATGTTGGTCTGCACCACGTCGGTCCCGTCGAAGCCCTCGCCCGCACCCGAGCCGCCCGAGATGGTCTCGTAGTACTGGTAGCGCGCGTTCCCGAAGGTGAAGTTGTTCATGGTCCCCTGGGCCGCCGCCATGACGCCCAGCGCGCCGTAGAGCGCGTTCGTGATGCAGGTCGAGGTCTCGACGTTGCCCGATACCACCGAGGCCGGGTAATGCGGATTGAGCATCGAGCCCGCCGGAATGATCACCTTCAAGGGTTTCAGGCAGCCCGCATTCAGCGGAATCTCGTCGTCCACCAGGGTGCGGAAGACGTACAGCACCGCCGCCATGCACACCGCCGACGGCGCGTTGAAGTTGTTCGGCAACTGGCCGGAAGTGCCCGTGAAGTCGATCTCCGCGCTGCGCGCGGCCTGGTCGACCCGGATCGCTACTTCGATGCGGGCGCCGTTGTCCAGCTCATTGACGAAGTGGCCGTCCGTGAGCGCGGAAATCACGCGCCGCACCGCTTCCTCGGCATTGTCCTGCACGTGGCCCATGTAGGCCCGCACGACATCGAGGCCGAAGTGCGCGACCATCTTGCGCAGCTCCTCGACGCCCTTCTGGTTGGCCGCCACCTGGGCGCGCAGGTCGGCCATGTTCTGGTCTGGGTTGCGCGCCGGGTAGCGCGCGCCCTGCAGCAAGGCCCGCGCCTCGTCTTCGCGCAGCACGCCGTCCGCCCCGTCGACCAGCTTGAAGTTGTTGATCAGGACGCCCTCCTGCTCGATGTGGTGCGAGTCCGGCGGCATCGAGCCCGGCGTGGTGCCGCCGATGTCGGCGTGGTGGCCGCGCGAACCGACATAGAACAGGATCTCGCGTCCCGCCTCGTCGAACACCGGCGAGATCACGGTCACGTCGGGCAAGTGGGTGCCGCCGTTGTAGGGGTCGTTCAGCACGTAGACGTCGCCGGACTGCATGCTTCCCGCATTCTCGCGCATGACAGTCTTGATGCTCTCGCCCATCGAACCCAGGTGCACCGGCATGTGCGGCGCGTTGGCCACCAGGTTGCCGTCCTGGTCGAAGATCGCGCAGCTGAAGTCCAGGCGCTCCTTGATGTTGACCGAGTAGGCCGTGTTCTGCAGGCGCAGCCCCATCTGCTCGGCGATCGACATGAACAGGTTGTTGAAGATCTCCAGCATCACCGGGTCGGCCGTGGTGCCGATCGCGCGGCGCTCAGGCAGCGCCTCGACGCGTTCGAGCACCAGGTGGTTGTAGGCGGTGACCTGTGCCTGCCAGCCGGGTTCCACAACCGTGGTCGCATTGTCCTCGGCGATGATGGCCGGGCCCCGCACCGTGTGGCCCGGCGCCAAGGTGCGGCGCGCATAGAGACCGGTGTCGCGCCAGCCGCCGCCGCTGTACATGCGCACCGTTTCCCGCGGCGCGGGCGCGGGGCCGTGTTCCTGCGGCGCGAGCGGCTGTTCCGGCGGCGCGTCCGAGCGGCCGATGGCCTCCACCGACACCGCCTCGACCACCAGCGCGCGCGAAGGCATCAGGAAGGAATAGCGGCGCTTGTAGGCCTGCTCGAACTGCGCCTGCATCGCGGCCGCATCGCCGTGCAGGACCACCAGCGCCGAGTCGGTGCCCTCGTAGCGCAGGTGCACGCGCTCGACCAGTACGATGCGCCCGGGCGCGACGCCCTGGGCCAGCAACTGGCCGCGCGCCTGTTCGCCGAGCGCCGCCAGGCGCGAGGCCAATCCGGCCAGCATCCCTTCGCCGAAACGCTCCTCGACCGCCTGCTCGCGCATCGCGGTCTGGTCGGCCAGCCCCATGCCGTAGGCCGACAGCACGCCGGCCAGCGAATGGATGAAGACGGTCTTCATGCCGAGCGCGTCGGCCACCAGGCAGGCGTGCTGGCCGCCGGCCCCGCCGAAGCTGGTCAATGCGTATTCGGTCACGTCGTGCCCGCGCTGGACCGAAATCTGCTTGATCGCGTTGGCCATGTTGCCGACCGCGATCTGGATGAAGCCTTCGGCCACGCTTTCCGGGCTGGGACGCTCGCCGGTTGCCGCGAAGATGGCGTCGGCCATGGCGGCGAAGCCTTCCCTGACGGCCGCCGCATCGAGCGCTTCCTTGCCGGCCGGCCCGAACAGGTGCGGGAAGTAGGCCGGCTGGAGCTTGCCGACCATGACGTTGCAGTCCGTGACCGCCAGCGGTCCGCCGCGGCGGTAGCTGCTCGGGCCGGGATTGGCGCCGGCGCTGTCGGGACCGACGCGGTAACGGCTGCCGTCGAAGTGCAGGATCGATCCGCCCCCCGCCGCCACGGTATGGATGCTCATCATCGGCGCGCGCATGCGCACGCCGGCCACCTGGGTCTCGAACACGCGCTCGAATTCGCCCGAGAAGTGCGAGACGTCGGTGGAGGTGCCGCCCATGTCGAAGCCGATCACGCGCTCGAAGCCGGCCAGCTGGCTGGCGCGTACCATGCCGACGATGCCCCCGGCCGGGCCGGACAGGATGCTGTCCTTGCCCTGGAAGGCGCGCGCATCGGTCAAGCCGCCGTTCGACTGCATGAACTGCAGGTTCACGCCCGGCAGCTCGCCCGCCACCTGGTCGACATAACGGCGCAGGATGGGCGACAGGTAGGCGTCGACGACGGTCGTGTCGCCGCGCGCCACCAGCTTCATCATCGGGCTCACCTCGTGCGACACCGAGACCTGGGTGTAGCCGATCTCGCGCGCCATGCGGGCCACCGCCGCTTCGTGCGCGGTGTGGCGGTAGCCATGCATGAAGACGATGGCGATCGAGCGCAGGCCGCGCTCCCAGGCCTGCCGCAGCGCCGCGCGCGATGCCTCCTCGTCGAGCGCCTGGACGATCTCGCCGTGGGCGCCGATGCGTTCGTCGATCTCGATCACTTCCGCATACAGCAGCTCGGGCAGCACGATATGGCGGTCGAACAGGCGCGGCCGGTTCTGGTAGGCGATGCGCAGCGCATCGCGGAATCCGCGCGTGATGGCCAGCACCGTGCGCTCGCCCTTGCGTTCCAGCAGCGCATTGGTGGCGACCGTGGTTCCCATCTTGACCGCCTCGATGCACTCGACCGGCACCGGCGCCCCACCCTCCGCGCCCAGCAGGTGGCGGATGCCGGCCACGGCGGCGTCGCGGTAGTGCTCGGGATTCTCGGACAGCAGCTTGTGCGTGACCAGGCGGCCATCCGGCCGCCGCGCCACGATATCGGTAAAGGTGCCGCCACGATCGATCCAGAACTGCCAGTCCATGTATGTCTCCGCACGATGTCCAAGGAAGCGTTATTGTAGTCGCACGGCGCGCCGGTTTTGGCGAAAATGCATGACAATGCCTGTCGCCTCAACCACCAGAGATTTCCGCATGGATCAGCGTCTTTTCACCATCGCCCAGGTGCGCGCCATCGAAGAAGCAGCGTCTGCAAGGCTGGCGCCCGGCACCCTGATGCGGCGCGCCGGCGAAGCCGGCGCCGCCTATGCCCAAGAACTGCTGGGCGGGGAGCGCGGCAAGCCCGTGCTCATCCTCGCGGGTCCCGGCAACAACGGCGGCGACGCGCTCGAGATGGCGGCCAACCTGGCCGAGGCCGGCATCGACGCCACCGTGCTGCACCTGCCGGGCAGCGCGCAAGCATCCAGCGAAACGGCCGCCGCCTATGAGCGCGCCCGCTCCGGGACGGTGGGCTGGATCGACATGCTGCCGCCCGGCGCCGATTGGGGCCTGGTGGTGGACGGCCTGTTCGGCATCGGGCTGTCGCGGCCCCTGCAGGGCGACTACCGGGAGCTGGTGGCCGGCCTCGATGCCTTGGCCTGTCCCGTGCTGGCCCTCGACCTGCCGAGCGGGCTGGACGCCGACAGCGGCAATGTGATCGGTCCGGGCGGCATCGCGGTCCGCGCCACGCACACCCTGACCTTCCTCGGCGACAAGCCCGGCTTGCACACGGCCGATGGCCGCGACCATGCGGGCCTGGTGCGGGTCGACATGCTGGGCGTGGAACCCGGGGACGTGCCGAGTCCCATGGCGCGCCTGAGCGGTCCGGACCTGTTCCGGCGCCACCTGCGGGCGCGGCGCCACAATACCCACAAGGGCAGCTTCGGCGATGTCGCCATCGTGGGTGGCGCCCACGGCATGGCCGGCGCGGCGGTGCTGGCGGCCCGGGGCGCGCTCTACGCGGGCGCGGGCCGGGTCTACGTGGCGGCGCTCGACCAGGCGCCCGGCTACGACAGCTTTCATCCCGAGATCATGTTCCGCCTGGCCGACGAGCTCGAGTTCGACAAGCGTACCCTGGTCATCGGCCCCGGCATGGGCGGTTCCGCGCACGCGATGCGCCTGCTGGCCAAGGCGCTCGACAGCAGTAGCCCGCTGGTGATCGATGCCGATGCGCTGAACCTGATCGGCGCCAGCCCCGACCTGCAATCGCGCCTGGCCCAGCGAACGGCGCCCGCGGTGCTGACGCCCCACCCGCTGGAAGGCGCGCGCCTGCTGGGCATGACGACGAGTGTGGTGCAGGCCGACCGCCTGGAGGCGGCGCGCGAGATGGCGCTGCGCATGAACGCGACCGTGATCCTGAAGGGTTCGGGCTCGGTGATCGCGCGGCCGGACGGCGAAGTGCTGGTCAACCCGACGGGAAATGCCGGGCTGGCGACGGGCGGCAGCGGCGACGTGCTGGCGGGGATCTGCGGGGCGCTGCTGGCCCAGGGCTGGCCCGCCTGGGAAGCGGCGGCCGGCGCGGCATGGACCCACGGCGCCGCCGCCGACCTCCTGGTCAGCGAGGGCGTGGGCCCGATCGGAATGACGGCGGGTGAACTCCCGGCGGCGGCGCGCCGGGTGCTGAACAGCCTGGCCGCTTAGCTTGCGAGGCGGCCGGCGGCGATGGTCAAGGTGCGGCCGCAGCGGGCCGCCATGGCCGGGTCGTGGGTCACCAGGACCAGGGTCGACCCGCGCTCGCGGTTGAGCTCGAACATGAGCTGGATCACGGATTCGCCGGTGGCGGCGTCCAGGCTGCCGGTCGGCTCGTCCGCGAACAGCAGCGGCGGCTGGGTGACGAAGGCGCGCGCCAGCGCGACGCGCTGCTGCTCGCCGCCGGACAGGTACTTGGGATAGTGCTTCAGGCGGCTGCCCAGGCCCACGCGCCCCAGCATCTCGCTGGCCTTCTCGCGGGCCCCGGTGTCGCCGCGCAGTTCCAGCGGCAGCATGACGTTTTCCAGGGCGTTCAGGTGGCCCAGCAGCTGGAAGGACTGGAACACGAAGCCCAGCTTGGCCTTGCGGAAGGCCGCGCGGCCGTCCTCGTCGAGCGCGAAGATGTCGGTGCCGTCCAGCTCGACCGTGCCGGTGGAAGGCGTATCCAGGCCGGCCAGCAGGCCGAGCAGGGTCGACTTGCCCGAACCGGAAGCACCGACGAGCGCGAGCGTTTCGGCCGCTTGCACGGTAAAATCGATGTTTTGCAGAATGGTGAGTTCGCCGCTGGCGTCCGCCACCTTCTTCGACAGGCCGCTCACACGGATCGCCAAGGGCCTGGGTGCTTTACTGGTGACGCTACTTTTCACAGCTTCGGGGTTATCACGCATGCTTGCTTTTCTAAAGAAATGGTCGGCGACCTTGCCGGTTCTACTGCTGCTGACGCTGGGCGCGTCGGCGAGCGCCTATTCTGCACCAAAAACCGTGCTCGTGGTGGGTGACAGCCTGTCGGCGGAATACGGCATCGCGCGCGGCGCGGGCTGGGTCTCCCTGCTCGAGCAAAAACTCAAGGCCGAGAAGATCCAGGCCAAAGTGGTCAACGCCAGCATCAGCGGAGAAACCACCAGCGGCGGCCGCGCGCGCCTGCCTGCCCTGCTCGGCCAGCACCGTCCCGACATCGTCGTGATCGAACTGGGCGCCAACGACGGCCTGCGCGGCCTTCCGGTGGCCTCGGCCGACGCCAACCTGCGCGCCATGGTGGCCATGGCCAAGGAAAAGAAGGCCGAGGTCCTGCTGGTCGGTATGCGCATGCCGCCGAACTACGGCCGCGCCTACACCGAGAAATTCTTCGGCATGTTCAAGCAGGTCTCGACCGACACCCGCTCGCCGCTGGTGCCCTTCATGCTCGAAGGCGTGGCCGACAAGCCGGCGCTGTTCCAGCAAGACCGCCTGCACCCGCTGGCGGCGGCCCATCCGATCATCCTATCCAATATCTGGCCGACTTTCGCCCCGCTCATCAGGAAACAATGAAATACCCTGCAGTCCTCGGCTTTGCCGACATTCTCCCCGAACTGGACCGGTTCGACACCATCATCGACGCGCGCAGCGAGTCGGAGTATGCCCTTGACCACATCCCGGGCGCGATCAGCTGCCCGGTCCTGAACGACGAGGAGCGCGTGCGCGTGGGCACCCTGTACAAGCAGGTGGGCGCCTTCGAGGCCAAGAAGCTCGGCGCGCCGCTGGTGGCCGCCAACGTCGCCCGCCACATCGAGACCCTGTTCGCCGACAAGCCGCGCGAATGGAAGCCCCTCGTCTACTGCTGGCGCGGCGGCAACCGCAGCGGCTCGATGGCGCACATCCTGGCCAGGATCGGCTGGCCCGTGGTGCAGCTCGACGGCGGCTACAAGGCCTACCGCGCCCACGTCGCGGCGGCCTTGGGCGACCCGCCGCCGGTGGACTTCCGGGTGGTCTGCGGCACCACCGGCAGCGGCAAGAGCAGGCTGCTGGAAACCCTGGACCGGGTCGGCGCCCAGGTACTCGACCTGGAGCGCCTGGCCGCCCACCGCGGTTCGGTGCTGGGCCACCTGCCGCACGAGCCGCAGCCGACGCAGAAGATGTTCGAGAGCCAGATCTGGGACCGGCTGCGCCGCTTCGATCCCGCGCGGCCCGTGTTCGTGGAATCCGAGAGCAAGAAGGTCGGCAACCTGCGGGTGCCGGACGCGGTGATGGAGCGCATGCGCGCCGCTCCCTGCATTTCGGTGAGCCTGTCGCGGCCCAACCGCGTGCGGCTGCTGATGGAGGACTACACCCACTTCTGCGCCGATCCGGCGGCCCTCAACGGGCAGCTCGAGCACCTGGTGCAGCTGCACGGGCGCGAGAAGATCGACGCCTGGCACCGGATGGCCAACGGCGGGCAGATGGCGGAGCTGGTGGACCAGCTGCTGGTGGAGCACTACGATCCGGCTTACCTGCGCTCGATCGACAGGAATTTCGTACGCTACGCGCAGGCGCGGGTGGTGGAGTTGAATGACATAGCTGCGTCGGATTTCGACGCAGTGGCGAAGGCGCTGCACGGCGCCTGAATCGGCCGCGGGAGGATACCGTTACTAGGACCGTTACCCTATAAACCGTCATCCCCGCGAAGGCGGGGATGACGTGCTGGGGCAGCGGGCCACAACAAGCAACGCGATACGCACCCTAATAAAAAAGCCCGGCCTGCTCACGCAGCCGGGCTTTTCTTCACGCGTCCGGTTTACTCGGTCTTGTTCGCCGCATTCGCGGCCGCGTTGACCTTGACCTTCGCCTTGACCTTCAGCGCTTCGATGTAGTCATACATCTCCTGCTGGCCGATCAGGCCGCCGATCTGCTGGGCTTCCTGCTGGCGGCGCGCCTGGTCGGGCTGGGCCGGCTGCGAGACCTTGCCGATGCGGTAGACGGCATAGCCCTGGCCCGGCAGATCCACGCCCACATAGGCCGGCAGCTTGCTCACGTCGGCCTTCAGGGCGGCGATCGCGCCGGCCGGGTTGAATGGCGGCTCCTTGGCGCGGGTGACGATCTTCGCTTCGCCGAAACCGGTCGCATCGCCCGAGGCCTTGGCGGCGGCCAGCTTCTGCTCGCCGGCGGCGCGCGCCAGGCGGGCCGCTTCCTCGACCGTCACGCGCTGGCGGATCTGGGCGTCGACCTCGGCCAGCGGGCGCTTGCTCGCCGGGCGGAACTCGACCACGCGGCCGGCCACCAGCACGCTCGGCGCCACTTCCACGGCTTCGGTATTGCGCTTGTTCTTCACCGAGTCGGTGCCGAACAGCGCGGCCAGGAACTTCTCGTTGTTGACCGGCGCGTCGCCCAGGGCCGGATTCGGCTTGCGGGTCAGGTTGTCGACGGTCTGGATCTTCAGGCCCAGCTTGTCGGCCACCGGCTTCAGGCTGTCCGATTGCTCGTACACGGTGTTGCTGAAGGTCTCAGCCAGTTCCGAATACTTCTTCGACATCTTCTGCTTCTTGAGGTCGGCGGCAATCTCGGTCTTCGCTTCTTCCAGCGGCTTCTGCGCGGCCGGCTTGATGGCGGTGACCTTGATCACGTGCCAGCCGAACTCCGACTGCACCAGGTTGCCGATCTCGCCTTCCTTGAGCGCATAGATCGCGTCCTCGACCGGCTTGACGAACAGGCCCTTCTCGACCACGCCGAGGTCGCCGCCGGCCTGGGCCGAGCCCGGGTCTTGCGACTGCGCCTTGGCGACCGCGGCGAAGCTGGCCGGGTCCTTGCGCACCGCGGCCAACGCGGCTTCGGCCTTGGCCTTGGCGGCGGCCTGGTCGGCCGGCTTGGCGTCGCGCGCCACGGTGATCAGGATGTGGCTCGCGGTGCGCTGCTCGGGCGTCGTGTAGGCCTTGAGGTTTTTGTTGTAGTACTCGCTGATCTCGGCGTCGCTGACCTGCACCTGGCTGTCGACCACGGCCTGGTCGAACACGACGTACTCGGCCTTCACCTGCTCCGGCACCTGGAACAGCGCGGCGTTCTTGTCGTAGTAAGCCTTGACCATGTCGTCGGTGACTTTCACCTGCGGCAGGAAATTCGTGATCGGGAAGACCAGTTCCTGGACTTCGCGTTCCTGGTCGCTGATGTTCGAGAGGCGCTCCGACACGCTGCGCGGCGCGAAGGCGGTGGACTGGATCGCGCCGGACAGCTGTTGCACGGCGAGATCGCGGCGCAGGCGCTGGTCGAACATGGCCGGGGTCATGCCCTGGGCGGCCAGGGCCGCCTTGTACTGCTCCATGTCGAAGCTGCCGTCCGGCTTGCGGAAGGCCTGGATCTCCATGATCGTCTTCTGCAGGGTCGCGTCGCTGACGGTCATGTGGCTGCGGTTGATCTCGGCGTTGATGGCGCGTTCGGCCACCAGGTTGTTCAGGACGGCGCGCTTGGCTTCCGGGGTCTCGAACACTTTCTGGTCGAACTGTGCGCCCATCATCTGGCGCGCCTGGTCGATCTGGCGGCGCTGGGCATCGTCCCATTCCTGCTGGGTGACCTTCTGGCCGCCGACCGTGGCCACGCCTTCGTTGGCGTTGCCGCGGTCCTGGTAGCTTTCGACACCGACGAGCACGAACGATGGCACGATCAGCAGCAGCAGTGCGCCCTGCATGATGCGCTTGTTGTTACGGACAAAATCAAACATGGTCAGCCTATCAAGCTTGAAAATGCTTTAACAGCACAGTTAAAAAAAAAGGCGAACTCGCGTTCGCCTCTTCTGGTCTCCCGGGCTCCTTGCGAAGCACGGGCTGTATCGAATTCTGGCGGAGCGGACGGGGCTCGAACCCGCGACCCCCGGCGTGACAGGCCGGTATTCTAACCAACTGAACTACCGCTCCAGATTGTGTCGTGAGAGGTGGCGGAGCGGACAGGGCTCGCCGACGTTTCGCCGGCCGCGGTTTCCCTTGCAAGGGAAACCCTTCTCGCCCAAATCCGTTTTCCCCTCAGGGGAAAACTCCTTCAACTGAATGATGGCGGAGCGGACGGGGCTCGAACCCGCGACCCCCGGCGTGACAGGCCGGTATTCTAACCAACTGAACTACCGCTCCAGCATTCTCACTGCACTGAGCACCTTCCGGTGAAACGCGAGAGGCCCGCACTTCACGCCATCGGCCCAATAAAGAACCAGTGGCACCTTCCGGTACACTTCTTCGCGTGTCATCGCGAAGAAGGCATTAGTTTACAGCATCTTTTAACGCTTTACCAGCCTTAAATTTCGGAACCTTCGCCGCCTTGATCTTGATGGGTTCCTTGGTGCGCGGATCGCGGCCGGTGCGCGCTGCGCGCTCGCCGACGGTGAAGGTCCCGAAGCCGACCAGCGTGACGCTGTCGTTGTTCTTCAGGCTGGTGGTCACCGCTTCGATCATGGCATCGAGTGCACGCGTCGCCGAGGCCTTCGTAATGTCCGCGGACTTCGCAATTTCTTCGATCAGTTCTGTCTTGTTCACTCTAACCCTCGTTTATACGTTGGACGCACAGACGTCCACTTGCAAAAGTGCAAGCGCGTATTAAACAAGGGCAACATTGGGATGTCAAGCGCGATCCATTGGAAAGCCCTCACCCCGCCCTTCCGGCCCTCGCCGGAACGACGGGTCGCTTGACTGCATGGAGCAAGCAGCATCGCTGCCCGCACAAAAAAACAGGCGCCCTAGGGCGCCTGCTTCATTCAGTGGACCAAACCGCTCAGTGCTTTACCACCTCGCCCTGGGCGTCGGTACCGGCAGCAGGCTGCACGGCGACAGCCGACACCTCGACCAGCGGCTCGGGCTGGCGTTCGAGAGCGATTTCCAGGACCTTCTCGATCCAGCGCACCGGCACGATCTCGAGCTTGTTCTTGACGTTGTCCGGGATCTCGGCCAGGTCCTTCACGTTCTGCTCGGGGATCAGGACCGTCTTGATGCCGCCGCGATGCGCCGCCAGCAGTTTCTCCTTCAGGCCGCCGATCGGCAGGACTTCGCCGCGCAGCGTGATCTCGCCCGTCATCGCCACGTCGGCGCGCACAGGAATACCCGTGAAGGCGGACACCAGCGCCGTCGTCATGCCGATACCGGCCGACGGACCATCCTTCGGCGTCGCGCCTTCCGGCACGTGGATGTGGATGTCGGTCTTCTCGAAGGCTTCGGCCTTGATGCCGAAGCGCTGCGCACGGCTGCGCACGACGGTGCGGGCTGCCTCGATCGATTCCTTCATCACGTCGCCCAGGGTGCCGGTGCGGATGATCCCGCCCTTGCCCGGCACGTTCACGGCTTCGATGGTCAGCAGGTCGCCGCCCACCTCGGTCCACGCCAGACCCACCACCTGGCCGATCTGGTTTTCCTTCTCGGCCATGCCGAAGTCGTAGCGGCGCACGCCCAGGAACTTGTCCAGGTTCTTGCCGTTGACCAGCACGCGCTTGTCGCTCTTCTTCAGCAGCAGCATCTTGACCACCTTGCGGCAGATCTTCGAGATTTCACGCTCGAGCGAACGCACGCCGGCTTCGCGGGTGTAGTAGCGGATGATGTCGCGGATCGCCGATTCGTCGACCTTGATCTCTTCCTCGCGCAGGCCGTTGTTCTTGATCTGCTTCGGCAGCAGGTAGCGCTGCGCGATGCTGGTCTTCTCGTCCTCGGTGTAACCCGACAGGCGGATCACTTCCATCCGGTCGAGCAGCGCCGGCGGAATGTTGAACGAGTTCGAGGTCGCCACGAACATCACGTCGGACAGGTCGAAGTCGACTTCGATGTAGTGGTCCGAGAAGGTGTGGTTCTGGGCCGGATCCAGCACTTCCAGCAGGGCCGACGACGGATCGCCGCGGAAGTCCGCGCCCATCTTGTCGATCTCGTCCAGCAGGAACAGCGGATTGCGCACGCCGACCTTCGACAGCGACTGCAGCACCTTGCCCGGCATCGAGCCGATATAGGTACGGCGGTGGCCGCGGATCTCGGCCTCGTCGCGCACGCCGCCCAGAGCCATGCGCACGTACTTGCGGCCGGTGGCGCGGGCGATCGATTCGCCCAGCGAGGTCTTACCCACGCCCGGAGGACCGACGAAGCACAGGATCGGCGCCTTCAGCTTGTCGACGCGCTGCTGCACCGCGAGATACTCGAGGATGCGTTCCTTGATCTTTTCCAGGCCATAGTGGTCGGACTCGAGCACTTGCTGGGCCTTTTCCAGGTCGATGGTGACCTTGGTTTTCTTCTTCCAAGGCAGGCCGACCAGGGTGTCGATGTAATTGCGCACCACGGTGGCTTCGGCCGACATCGGCGACATCAGCTTGAGCTTGCGGATTTCGGCCTGGGCTTTTTCCAGGGCCTCTTTCGGCATCTTGGCGGCGATGACTTTCTTTTCGAGCTCTTCGATGTCGGCGCCTTCTTCGCCCTCACCCAGCTCTTTCTGGATGGCCTTGACCTGTTCGTTCAGGTAGTACTCGCGCTGCGATTTTTCCATCTGGCGCTTGACGCGGCCACGGATGCGCTTTTCGACCTGGAGGATGTCGAGTTCGCCTTCAAGCTGGCCGAGCAGGTGCTCCAGGCGCTTGGCGACGTTGAAGATCTCGAGGATGACCTGCTTCTGCTCGAGCTTGAGCGGCAGGTGGGCGGCCACGGTGTCGGCCAGGCGGCCGGCGTCGTCGATGCCGGCCAGCGAAGCCAGGATCTCGGGCGGGATCTTCTTGTTGAGTTTGACGTACTGGTCGAACTGCTGGACGATCGCACGGCGCATCGCCTCGACTTCGGAATCGTCGCCGATTTCCGAGGACAGCGGGGTCAGCTGGGCCGTGAAATGGGTGGCGCCATCGGTGATCTCGTCGATGCGCGCGCGCTGGGCGCCTTCGACCAGCACCTTCACGGTACCGTCGGGCAGCTTCAGCATTTGCAGAATATTGGCCACACAGCCGATCTCGTAGATGTCTGCGGCGGAAGGTTCGTCCTTGGCGGCGGCCTTTTGAGCGGCCAGCATGATGCTCTTGCCCTGCTCCATCGCGGCTTCGAGTGCCTTGATCGATTTCGGACGGCCGACGAACAGAGGTATCACCATATGCGGAAACACGACCACGTCGCGCAACGGCAGAAGCGGCAGCGTCGTTTGCTCGGTTAATTTGGAAGTTGTCATGGCATACCTTATAGAAAGCGTGTTGCTGAACTTGGGCACTCGCGGCAAAAACTCAAGATAGAAGCCACGAAAATATTTTCTACAAGTAAAAGAAAAACACTTGTTGCGAAAACTAGCCGTTCCAATAAAAGTCGTGGATTGAAATGAAAAAGCCACTACGCGGGGTACCGCGAGTGGCTTTTCGAATGAAGCCTGCGTCTTTTATTGAGATCGATTTTACCGAGTTGGGTCCGCACGGCAAGCGTTTTGTTGCAACCGTGCAGGCTTTTTTCAGTTTTCGCCCGAAGCTTTTGGCGTTTCGCTGTAAATCAATAAAGGTTTTGCGGCATTCGTGATCGTATTTTCATCGATCACCACTTTAACGACATTCTGCTGGCTTGGCAGTTCGTACATCACGTCCAGCAGCGCGTGTTCGAGGATCGAGCGCAGGCCGCGCGCGCCGGTCTTGCGCGCCAGCGCCTTGCGGGCGATCGCATGCAGGGCCGCAGGACGAATTTCGAGTTCGGCGCCTTCCATTTCGAGCAGCTTCGAATACTGCTTGATCAGCGCGTTCTTCGGTTCGATCAGGATCTGGATCAGGGCTTCCTCGGTGAGCTCGCTCAAGGTGGCGACCACCGGCAGGCGGCCGACCAGTTCCGGGATCAGGCCGAACTTGATCAGGTCTTCCGGTTCGGCCTCGAGCAGGATGTCGCTGTTGGAACGCTCGTTCTGGCTCTTCACCGAGGCCGAGAAGCCGATGCCGCTCTTTTCCGAACGGTTCTGGATGATCTTGGCCAGGCCGTCGAAGGCGCCGCCGCAGATGAACATGATGTTGGTCGTGTCGATCTGCACGAAGTCCTGGTTCGGATGCTTGCGGCCGCCCTGCGGCGGCACCGAGGCCATGGTGCCTTCGATCAGCTTCAGCAGCGCCTGCTGCACGCCCTCGCCCGATACGTCGCGGGTGATGGACGGGTTGTCCGACTTGCGCGAGATCTTGTCGATCTCGTCGATGTAGACGATGCCGCGCTGGGCCTTCTCGACTTCGTAGTTGCAGCTCTGCAGCAGCTTCTGGATGATGTTCTCGACGTCCTCGCCGACATAGCCGGCTTCGGTCAAGGTGGTCGCGTCGGCGATCACGAAGGGGACGTTGAGCATGCGCGCCAGGGTCTGGGCCAGCAGGGTCTTGCCGGAGCCGGTCGGGCCGACGAGCAGGATGTTGCTCTTGGCCAGCTCGACATCGTCCTTCTTGCCGAGGTGCTTGAGGCGCTTGTAATGGTTGTACACCGCCACCGACAGGATGCGCTTGGCCGTCTGCTGGCCGATCACGTACTGGTCGAGCAGTTCGGTGATTTCGTGCGGCGTCGGCAGGTCGGACTTGGCGCCCGCCACCGACTCGACGTTCGAGGTTTCGTCGCGGATGATGTCGTTGCACAGGTCGATGCATTCATCGCAGATGAATACCGACGGTCCCGCGATCAGCTTCTTGACTTCGTGCTGGCTCTTTCCGCAGAAGGAGCAGTACAGAAGTTTCTCGCCGCTGGAGGATTTTTTGTCTGACATGGGGCAGGGTTTCTATTGAATTGCTATGAATATAACGCTAATACGAGGACGCAACAAGTGCGCTGACGCACATACCAAGAAGCATATGCGGGGCCAATACTACGCCCATGAACTATGCTACCTGAAATAAAAACGAAACGCCCGAACGTGTTCGCGCCCGGGCGTTTTGGCAACAGCCTCCTCGACTAGCGAACCGGAGTCCGTCAGCCGCGGTTGGTCAGGACTCGGTCGATCATGCCGTACTCGACGGCCTCTTCGCCCGACATGAAGCGGTCGCGGTCGGTGTCCTTGTGGATCTGTTCCACGGTTTGGCCGGTGTTCTCGGCCATGATGCGCGCCAGACGCTCGCGCAGGTACAGGATTTCCTTGGCCTGGATCTCGATATCCGAGGCCATGCCCTGCGAACCGCCCGACGGCTGGTGAATCATGATGCGCGAGTTAGGCAGCGAGAAACGCTTGCCCTTGGCGCCGGCGGCCAGCAGGAAGGCGCCCATCGACGCGGCCAGGCCGGTGCACAGGGTGGACACGTCCGGCTTGATGAAGTTCATCGTGTCGAAGATCGCCAGGCCCGCGGACACGGAACCGCCCGGGGAGTTGATGTAGAGCGAAATATCCTTGTCCGGATTCTCGCTTTCCAGGAACAGCAGCTGGGCCACGATGAGGTTGGCCATCTGGTCGTTGACAGGGCCGACCAGGAAAATCACGCGCTCCTTGAGGAGGCGCGAATAGATGTCGTAGGCGCGCTCGCCGCGGCCACTCTGTTCGATCACCATCGGCACCATGCCGAGTGCCTGTGTATCCAATGCCGGATTTCGAATCATACCTGTCTCGTTCCTTATGAAAGGGCTAACGCCTAAGGGAAAAAAGCCGGCCACGGGGGCCGGCAATCTTCAATTACGCCTGGGGCATCGAGCCCATCAGTTCATCGAAAGCGATGGTCTTGGTGGAGACCTTCGCCTTGCCAAGCACATAGTTGACGACGTTTTCTTCCAATACAAGAGCTTCCACCTCGCCCAGGCGGCGGCGGTCGCTGTAGTAGTACTTCAGGACTTCCTTCGGATCTTCGTAGCTCTGCGAGAAGTCTTCGATCTGCGCCTTCACCTGCTCTTGCGTAGCTTGGAGGTTATTGTCGCTGACCAGTTGCGACAGGATCAGGCCCAGGCGCACGCGGCGCTCGGCCTTGTCCTTGAACATCTCGGCCGGGAACGGCAGGCTCTTGACGTCCATGCCGCGCTGGGCCATGTCCTGGCGGGTCATCTCGGCCAGGCGCTCCGAATCCTGGTCGATCATGACCTTCGGCACGTCCAGTTCGGTCGACTTGACCAGGGCGTCCATCACGGCTTCCTTGTTGCGGGCCTTGACGCGGGCCTTGACTTCACGCTCCAGGTTGACTTTGATGTCTTCGCGCATTTTTTCGATCGAGCCGTCTTCGATGCCGAGCGACTTGGCGAACTCGGCGTCGACTTCCGGCATGTGCGCCCACTCGAGCTTCTTCAGGGTGATGGTGAACTCGGCGGTCTTGCCGGCCACGTCCTTGCCATGGTAGTCCTCAGGGAAGGCCAGCGGGAAGGTCTTGCTTTCGCCGACTTTCAGGCCGACGGTGGCGGCTTCGAATTCCGGCAGCATGCGGCCTTCGCCCAGCACGAAAGCGTAGTTCTCGGCCTTGCCGCCGGCGAACTCGACGCCATCCAGGGTGCCGACGAAGTCGACGGTCACGCGGTCGCCGTTGGCGGCCACCGGCTCGCCGCCGGTGCCGTGCTCGCCCGCTTCACCCTTGGTGTGGTAGTGCACGCGCTGCTTGCGCAGGATGTCGATGGTCTTGTCGATCTCGGCGTCGGTCACTTCGGTGGCGACGGTTTCGACGTCCACGCTGGCCAGGTCGCCCAGGACGACTTCCGGGTAGACTTCGAAGGTCGCGTCGAAGGCCAGCATGCCTTCCGGTGCGTCTTGTTTCGGCTCGATTTTCGGGAAGCCGGCAACGCGCAGCTCGTTCTCGGTGGCTGCTTCGTTGAAAGCGCGGCCGACCTTGTCGTTCAGGACGTCGGACTCGATCTGGTAGCCGTACTGGGCGGCGACCATCTTCAGAGGCACTTTACCCGGACGGAAGCCAGGCGCCTTGGCCGTCTTGGCCTGCTTCTTCAGGCGCTTTTCGACTTCCGACCGAACGTCAGCTACCGGGAAGGAGATCGTCAAGCGACGCTCGAGTTTACCGAGGGTTTCGACTGCAGTTGCCATTGTAAAAATCGTCCAAAAAAAATAATTATTCGTGGTGCGAGGAGGGGGACTCGAACCCCCACACCATTGCTGGCGTCAGGACCTAAACCTGGTGCGTCTACCAATTTCGCCATCCTCGCGCAGGATTGCATATTGCCAACAAAAACAAAGGGCGCCCGACAGTGAAACCGGCCGCCCTGCACTCCAATGTTTAGGGGCTACAACTTCAAACAATTATTTTACTGGATTTTCTGTCACTATTGGGGTGAATTTTGGAACGCCCGCGAGCTGGATCAGGCGATTGGGATTGCTGCGGTGCGTCGAACGCGTGGACGGGAAAGCCGTCCACCCCACGAAAACCGCTAACTCGACCGTAGCGTGGACAGCTCCGCCGTCCACGCGTCCAAACGGTATCGGTATTACCGGATCGGCTTTTTCACCCTGAACCAGGCCGCATACAAAGCCGGCAGGAACAGCAAGGTCAGCGCCGTCGCCACCACCAGCCCGCCCATGATCGCCACCGCCATGGGCCCCCAGAACACGGAGCGCGACAGCGGAATCATTGCCAGCGCCGCCGCGGCGGCCGTCAGCAGGATCGGGCGCGCACGCCGCACCGCCGCTTCGACGATGGCGTCCCAGGCTTCCACCCCGTTGGCCCGGTCCTGCTCGATCTGGTCGACCAGGATCACGGAATTGCGAATGATCATGCCGAACAGCGCGATCACGCCCAGGTTGGCCACGAAGCCGAAAGGCCGGCCGAGCAGCAGCAGCGCCATGGCCGCGCCGGCGATGCCCAGCGGCCCTGTGAGGAAGACCAGCAGCGCGCGCGAGAAACTGTGCAGCTGCAGCATCAGCAGCGTAAACACGATGAACAGCACCAGCGGGATATTCGCCGCGATCGAGGCTTCCGCATCGGAACTGTCGGCCGCCGCGCCTTCGATGGTGACGCGGTAGCCGGCCGGCAGCTTGGCGCGGATCTCGCCCAGCTTGGCGTCGACCTGGGCCGTCACGGTCGGGCCCTGGATGCCCTCGGCCACGTCCGACTGGACCATGATGGCCCACTCGCGGCCCTGGCGCCAGACCACGCCCGGCTCCCACACGAACTGCACCCGCGCGACCTGGCCGATGGTCACCGCGCGCCCGCCGCCCGTGGGCACCAGCGCTTCCGACAGGCGGGTGATGGTCGAGCGTTCGGCCAGAGGCTGGCGCACCACGATGTCGATCAGGCGGTTGGTCTCGCGGAACTGCGCGATCGGGGTGCCGGTCAGGGTCGTGTTGACCACGCGGCGCACCGCCTGCGAAGTCACGCCCAGCGCGCGCAGCTTGTCCTGGTCGAGGTCCAGGCGCAGCACCTTGACCGACTCGTTCCAGTTGTCGTTGACGCCCACCGTGTTGGCATTGGCGCGCAGCACGTCCTTGACCTGGTCGGCCACGCCGCGCACCACGCCGATGTCCGGCCCCAGCACCTGGAACTGCACCGGGTAAGGCACCGGCGGGCCGTTCGGCAGCAGTTTCACCCTGCCCCGCACTTCGGGGAAATCGGTGTCGAAGACCTTGACGATCTTGAGGCGCAGCGCCTCGCGCGCCTTGGCGTCGACCGGCAGCACCACGAGTTGCGAGACGTTCGACTGCGGGAAGATCTGGTCCAGCGGCAGGTAGAAGCGCGGGCTGCCGGTGCCGACGTAGGCGGTCACGCTGCGTACGCCTTCCTGCTTGCCCAGCCAGGCCTCGAAGCGCTTGACCACCGCCTCGTTGGCCGTGAAGCTGGTGCCTTCGGGCGACCACATCTCCACCATCAGCTCGGGGCGGCTGGAATCCGGGAAGAACTGCTTCTCGATGAAATTGAAGCCGAAGACGCCCAGCGCGAACACGCCCAGGCTCAAGGCGATGGTGGTCTTGCGCCACTCGACGCAGCGGTTCACCAGGCGCCGGAAGCGCGCATACATGGGCGTGTCGAACACGTCGTGCTGGCTCTCGCCGGCGGCGTGCGGCTTGACCTTCAGGAGCATGAAGCCGATGTAGGGCGTGAACACCACCGCCACCACCCAGGAGATGAGCAGCGCGAGCGCGTTCACCGAGAACATCGAGAAGGTGTACTCGCCGGCGGCCGATTTGGCCAGGCCGATCGGCAGGAAGCCGGCGGCCGTGATCAGGGTGCCGGTCAGCATCGGCATCGCGGTCGAGGTATAGGCGAAGGTGGCCGCCTCGAAGCGCGACATGCCCTCCTCCATCTTACGCACCATCATTTCCACCGCGATGATCGCGTCGTCGACCAGCAGGCCGAGGGCGATGATCAGGGCGCCCAGCGAGATCTTGTGCAGCGAGATATCGAGGATGCGCATGAACAGGAAGGTAATCGCGAGCACCAGCGGAATCGTCAGCGCCACCACCAGGCCGGGCCAGATGTCCACGCGCAGCCTGGGCTTGGTATGCAGGCCCAGCGACAGGAAGGACACGATCAGGACGATCACCACCGCCTCGATCAGCACCTTGACGAATTCGCCCACCGACTCCTGCACCGCGCGCGGCTGGTCGGCCACCCGTTCGAGTTCGATGCCGACCGGGAGCTGGGAGCGGATGCGCTCCACCGTCTCGTCCAGGCCCTTGCCGAGCTGGATGATGTTGCCGCCCTTTTCCATCGACACGCCCAGGCCGATCACTTCCTTGCCGTTGTAGCGCATCTTGTCCTGGGGCGGATCCTGGTAGCCGCGCTTCACCGTGGCGAAGTCGCCCAGGCGGAAGGTGGTGCCGCCGGCGCGCAGCTGCAGGTTTTCCAGCTGCTCCAGCTTCCTGATCGCGCCGGTGACCCTCACCTGCAGGTTGTCGCTCGGCGTCACCAGCACGCCGCTGGCCTCCACCTGATTCTGGGTCTGGATCTGGTTGACGATCTGCTCGAAGGGCACGCCCAGCTGGGCGAACTTCTTGCTCGAGAACTCGATGTAGACCTTCTCGCTCTGCACCCCGAACTGCTCGACCTTCGACACCAGCGGCACCCGCAGCAGCTGCTGGCGCACGAAGTCGGCGTAGTCGCGCATCTCGGCATAGGTGAAGCCGTCGCTTGACAACGCGAAGATCGAGCCGTAGGTATCGCCGAATTCGTCGTTGAAGAAGGGCCCGATCACGCCCTGCGGCAGGACGCCCGCCATGTCGCCGATCTTCTTGCGCACCTGGTACCAAGTGGGCGCGGTTTCCTTGGGCGGGGTCGACTCGCGCAGCTCCAGGATGATGGTGGTCTCGCCCGGCTTGGAAAAGCTGCGGATCCGGTCCACGTAGGGCGTTTCCTGCAGCTTGCGCTCGAGCGGGTCGGTGACCTGCTCGGCCATCTGCACCGCGGTGGCGCCCGGCCACACGGCGCGCACGACCATGGCGCGGAAGGTGAAGGGCGGATCCTCGTCCTGGCCCAGCTGCTGGTAGCTCAGCACCCCGAACACCAGCAGGGCCGCGATCAGGTAGCGCGTGAGCGGGATGTGTTCCAGCGCCCAGCGCGACAGGTTGAAGCCCTTCATCGCGCGCCTCCGCCCGCGTTTTGCCCACTCGCCGCCGCTTCGGTATCGGCGCGGCGCGAGACGTCGGCCGACAGGATGCGCACCTTCTGGCCGTTTTTCAGGAGGTGCACGCCGGCGGTGACCACCTGCTGGCCGGCCTGCACGCCGCCGGCCAGGATCACGTCGTTATCGGCCTGGCCCGCCACCTGGACGGGCACCATGCGCACGGCGCCCTTCTCCACCACCCAGACGCTGGTCGCGCCCCTGTTCTGCACCAGGGCCGAGAGCGGCGCCCGCAGCGCGGTCGCGCCGTTGCCACTCGAGATCTGCACGGCGGCCGTCATGCCCAGGCGCACGTCCTGGCGCGCCGGGATCGCCACCTTTACCGTGTAGGTACGGGTGGCCGGATCGGCCACCGGCGAAATCTCGCGGATCTTGCCCGGAATCGCCTCGCCCTGGTTGGCCCACAGGCGCACGCTGACCTCGCCGCCCTTGCGCAGCAGCTCGAGCTTGTCCTCGGGGATGCCGATCACGACTTCCTTCTCGTCGGTGCGGGCCACGCGCGCCACCGGGGCGCCGGCGGTCACCACCTGTCCGACCTCGGCATCGATGCCCGTCACCACGCCGTCGGCGTCCGCCGCCAGGCTGGCATAGCCGGCCTGGTTGGCCTGGCCGCGGAAGGCGGCGCGCGCGGCGTCGGCATTGGCCTGGGCCGCGGTCAGGGCGCTGCGCTTGGCATCGAGCACCGCCTGGCTGACGAAATTCTGGGAACGCAGGTTCTGGTGGCGCTTGTAGTCGGCCTGGGCCAGGTCGCGCTCGGTCTCGGCGGCGCGCAGGGCGGCTCTGGCCTGGCTTTCGGCCAGGCGCAGGTCTTGCGGGTCGAGGCGCATCAGGACGTCGCCGCGCTTGACCGTGGCGCCGACATCGACCTTGCGCTCGACGATCTTGCCGCCCACCCGGAAGCCCAGGCGCGATTCGTAGCGCGGACGCACGTCGCCCGAGAATTCGAGCCGTTCGCCGACCGCGCCGGCCGCCAGGGTAAGGACCCGGACCGGGCGCACGTCCTCGGACTTCGGGGCGGGCTTGTCGCAGGCGGCAAGGAGGCTTGCCAGCAGGGGAAGCGCCAGCAAGGCGCGCAGCGGGGCGGAGGAAAGTCGGGCGAACACGGAAAGTCCTTTATCGGCCGTTGGCCGGCCATGCATGGTAGATCGGCGGCAGCGGGCCGGTGTGGCTTGCGCTCGGCCGGGCCCATTTGACAATTCTGCAATTATAATCATGCAAGTACAAAAATAACTGACTTTAGAGTCAGTCCTCAAAACATGGCAGTCGACCACTACGAGAACTTCCCCGTCGCTTCTTTCCTGCTGCCGCGCCGCCTGGTGCCCGCGGTGGAGGCGATCTATGCTTTTGCCCGCAGCGCCGACGACCTCGCCGACGAGGGCGACGCCGCGCCGCAGGAACGCCTGGATGCGCTGGCGCGCTATGAGCGCGAGCTGGACCTGATAGCCGCCGGCCGCACGCCGGCCGACCCCATGTTCGCGCGCCTGGCGGCGGCGGTGGCCGATCACCGCCTGTCGGTGGCCCCGATGCGCGAGCTGCTGTCGGCCTTCCGCCAGGACGTGGTCACCCACCGCTATCCGGACTATCCGTCCCTGCTCGACTACTGCAACCGCTCCGCCAACCCGGTCGGCAAGCTGATGCTGGCCTTGTACGACGCCGACGACGAGCGCAACGTGCGCGAATCGAACGCGATCTGCACCGCGCTCCAGCTGATCAACTTCTGGCAGGATGTGGCGATCGACCTGGCCAAGGGCCGCATCTACCTTCCCCAGGAAGATCTGGCGCAGCATGGCGTCAGCGAAAGCGCGCTGCAGGCGGGCAGCATGGATGCCGGCTGGCGCGCCCTGATGCGCTTTGAAATCGACCGGACGCGCGCCCTGATGCACTCCGGCGCCCCGCTGGCGCGCCGCCTGCCCGGGAGGATCGGCTGGGAGCTGCGCATGGTGATCCAGGGCGGCCTGCGCATCCTGGACGAGATCGAGAAAGCGGACTACGACGTGTTTACGAGCCGGCCGGTACTGAAAGCGCCCGACTGGCTGGCCATCGGCTGGCGCGCGCTCTGGATGTGAGCACACGAAGGCCCCGCGCGGCTTTCTGGATACGGCCCCATCGGCTAAGATAGCGGCTTTGCATCGCCGCATGCATCGCCCATTTCAACAAGAATTACATGTCTCCTGACGAATACTGCCAGCAAAAGACGCTCCAGAGCGGCTCCAGCTTCTATTACAGCTTCCTCTTCCTGCCACCCGAGCGCCGGCGCGCGATCACGGCGCTGTACGCCTTCTGCCGCGAAGTCGACGACACCGTCGACGATGCGACCGACCAGTCGGTGGCCCGGATCAAGCTGGCCTGGTGGCGCACCGAAGTCTCCGCCATGTACAAGGGCACGCCGACCCACCCCGCCACCCAGGCCCTGGCCCCGCACGTGGAGCCGTACAAGCTGGACGAAAAGCACCTGCTGGCCATCGTCGACGGCATGGAGATGGACCTGGACCAGAGCCGCTACCTCGACTACGCGGGCCTGCAGCGCTATTGCTGGCACGTGGCGAGCGTGGTCGGCATCCTCTCGGCCAGCATCTTCGGCTATACCCGCCCCGAAACCCTGGCCTATGCCGAGAAGCTCGGCCTGGCCTTCCAGCTGACCAACATCATCCGCGACGTGGGCGAAGACGCGCGCAAGGGCCGCATCTATTTGCCGGTCAACGAACTCCAGCAGTTCGGCGTGACCGCCGCCGACCTGCTGAACGCGCGTCACAGCGAGAAGTTCGAGGCCCTGATGCGCTTCCAGACCGAGCGCGCCCAGCGCACCTACGACGAAGCCCTGGCCCTGCTGCCCAAGGAAGACCGGCGCGCCCAGCGCCCGGGCCTGATGATGTCGGCCATCTACCGCACCCTGCTCGACGAGATCGCGCGCGACGGCTTCCATGTGCTGACCCAGCGCATCTCGCTGACGCCGCTGCGCAAACTGTGGCTGGCGTGGAAGACCTATGTCCGTGCCTAGCGGGCTGCGGGTCCTGGTCGCCGGCGGCGGCTGGGCCGGCTGCGCCGCGGCGGTGGAGCTGCAGCGCCAGGGCCACGCGGTGAGCCTGGTGGAAGCGGCGCGCAGCCTGGGCGGCCGCGCGCGCGGCGTCGAGGTGCGCGGCAGCATGCTGGACAACGGGCAGCACATCCTGCTGGGCGCCTATGCCGAGACCCTGCGCCTGATGCGCGGCGTCGGCGTCGATCCCGACACCGCCATGCTGCGCCTGCCGGTGCAGATGCGCTATCCGCAGGCCGGCGGCATGGACTTCGCCGCCCCGCGCCTGCCCGCGCCGCTGCACCTGCTGGCCGCCCTGTTGAAGGCCAAGGGACTGGCGCGCGCCGACAAGATGGCGCTGGCGCGCTTCACCACGGCCGCGCGCTGGATGGGCTGGCAGCTGTACACGGATTGCCCGGTCGCCGAACTGCTCGAGCGCTTCGACCAGACCCCGCGCCTGAACCGCCTGCTGTGGCGCCCCCTGTGCATCGCCGCCTTGAACACCCCGCCGGAGCGCGCATCAAGCCAGGTCTTCCTGGCGGTGCTGCGCGACAGCCTGGGCGCGAAGCGGCGCGCGGCTTCCGACATGCTGCTCCCGAGGCTGGCCATGGGCGCACTGTTTCCGGAAGCGGCGGCGGACTACCTGCGCCGCCAGGGCACGGACGTCCGCACGGGCGTCAAGCTGACCGGGTTCACGGCCTTGCCCGACGGGCGCTGGCATGCCGAACTGGGCGGACAGGAGGCATCGGACGCGACCTATGACGCGATCGTGCTGGCCACGCCGCCATGGCAGGCGGCCGCCCTGCTGGCGCCCCATGCCGCGGCCGGCGCGCTGACGGCCCAGCTGGAGAGCCTCGCCCACGAGCCGATCGCCACCTGCTACCTGCAGTACGCGCCCGGCACGCGCCTGAGCCTGCCCTTCTACGCGCTGGAAGACGATCCGGCCGCCGGCCGCTGGGGGCAGTTCGTGTTCGACCGGGGGCAGCTCGATCCCGCCCAGGACGGCTTGCTGGCGGTGGTGGTCAGCGCCGCGGCCGAGGCGGCGAGCCTGCCCCAGGATGCGCTGGCGGCCGCCATTGCTGCCCAGCTGGCGCAGGATTTCAAAAATGAAACATTTGCCAACCCGGCATGGTCGCAGGTGATCACCGAAAAGCGCGCCACCTTCTCCTGCGCCCCCGGCCTGGTACGCCCGGGCAACCTTACGCCCCTGCCGGGGGTGCTGCTGGCGGGCGACTACACCGCCAGCGACTACCCGGCCACGCTCGAAACGGCGGTACGCAGCGGAGCCGGCGCGGCGACGGCCATCCGCGCCTACGCCGCCCTGCCCCGCGAAAAGCGCAGCCTGTCGCACGCCGATGGCGCCTCGGCGCCGGATTCCGTAAGGTAGCAACATCGAAACAAGTCTTGCGGAAGACGACCATGAACACGACTATCGGCCTCCAACTCGGTTTGCGCACCCTGGCCCTGCTGGCCCTGGTGGCGGTCAGCACCACGGTGCTGGTCAAGCCGGACCTGATCGGCGGCGCCGGACACGGCGTCACGATGGCGCTCAGCTCGATTCCGGTCGTCGGCCACCATTGATTAAAGAAGTAAAGACGGAGTAATCGGACCAATGGGTAAACTGGAATACCTCGACGCGCTCAAGCGGGCCATGCTGGGCCTGCCGCCCGAGACGCAGGCCAAGACCCTGGCCTGGTACGAGCAGCGCTTCGTCGACGGCAGCGCCGCCGGCCGCCGCGAGCAGGAAGTCGCGGACGAGCTGGGCGACCCGCGCAAGGTCGCGGTCTCGCTGCGCGCCAGCGTCCACATGGACGCTTTCAAGGAAAAGAAAAGCCCGACCAACATGCTGCGCATGGTGGCTTCGGCGGCCGGCCTGCTGGTGTTCAACCTGTTCATGGCGATTCCGGCGGCGGTGTATGCCTCGCTGCTGGTGGCCTTGTACGCCTCGGCCTTCGGCTTCTATGTCGGCGGGATCGCGATCACCGCCAGCGGCCTGGCGGGCGCCAACGAACTGGTGCTCAACGGCCCGTTGCACCGCGTCACCATCAGCGACGACGGCCACGAACGCCAGGCGGTGCAGACCCGCATCTCGATCGGCGAAACCGGCATCCATGTGTACGAGGAAAAGTCGTCCGATCCCATCGACACCGACGGCATGGACACGGAGGGCGAATCGGCCCATTCGCGCGTGATCCGCGGCGCCGAAGCCGTGGCCGAGCGCAAGATCCAGATCACCACCGACCTCGATCCCGAATCGCGCACCACCCAGACCCTGTTCGGCTCCGGCCTGGTCCTGGGCGGCATCGCCCTGTTCCTGATGTCGATCGTGGTCACCAAGTACACGATCGTCGGCGTGCGCCGCTACGTCAAGATGAACCTGTCGCTGCTCAAGGGAAGCTGAGGACGCCATGCGAGGACTACTGAAAATCGGCTTCAGCCTGCTGCTGCTGGCCTGTGTACTGATCGCCCTGAGCTACAGCATGCTGCGCGCGAACGGCGTCAGCGCCGCCAGCGAGGGCCGCCAGGTCGTGAGCGAAACCCGCGAGGTGCCGCCCAACGTCAACGCCATCGAGCTGAATGGCCCGATCGACCTCAGCCTGCGCTACGGCGCCACGCCCTCGATGAAGGTGCGCGGCGAGCAGCGCCTGCTGAGCAATATCGAAATCACGGCCGAGGGCGCGGTGCTGAACATCGGTATCCGTGGCATCGTGCTGCGCCACCGCGAGCCGCTCCAGGTCGAACTGGTGCTGCCGGCCTTGACGGCGGCCACCATCGACGGCAGCGGCGACAGCAGCATCAACGGCTTCTCGGGCGAGCGCATCGAGGTCAAGCTGGACGGCTCGGGCAGCGTCAAGTTCAACGGCCGCTTCCGCAAGGTGGCGTCGCGCCTGAACGGCAGCGGCGACCTGGACGTCAACGCGGGCGCCTCGATCGACCGCGTGGAGGCCGAACTGATGGGATCGGGCCGCATGACGGTGGTGGGCACGGCGCGCGAGCTCGACGCCCGCGCCAGCGGTTCCGGCCAGTTCGACGCCCGCGACCTGCGCGCCCAGCGCGTGACCGTCTCGCAAGCCGGCTCCGGCAGCAGCACCGTGCAGGCGCGCGCCTCCGTCATGGCCTCGGTCAGCGGCAGCGGCGATATCGAGGTGCTGGGCAATCCCGACGAGCGCAGCATCAGCCGCACCGGCAGCGGCACGGTGTCCTTCGAAGAGTAATCCTCCAGGCGAAGCGCCTCACGCCGCCCGGACGCGGTTCGCCACGCCACGATCATCCACCGCATCCGTCCCGGGCATGCTGCCGGGCCGGGTGTGGCCTGGCCGCTGGTTCCTGTCCGGGTGGACCGCCGGCGCCGGCCGGCAGGGCGTGCCGGATATACGCGTGCGGCCCGGTCTGGCGTAGAATGACGCGGCCACCGTTCGCGGTACCGTCATCGAAGGAAACACCCCATGTGCGAATCACCCTCGCCTGTCCGGCTCGCCGGATCGACCCTCAAGCATTCTCACCACGTCTGCGCCTTCTTCCATTCGAAGGAGGAGGAATACCGGGTGCTGATGCCCTTCATCAAAGAAGGTTTCCAGAACGGCGACCGCGCCTTTCACATCGTGCCGCCCGGCGGCCGGGCGGGACTGGTCGAACGGCTGGAGCGAGAAGGCATCGATCCCTGCGCCGCCGAAGCGCAGGGGCGGTTCGAGGTGCTCGACTGGAACGACACCTACCTGCAGGATGGCCGCTTCGACCAGTTCCGCATGATCGACACCCTGCTAGCCGCGCTTGCCCCCGGCGTGGCCCCGGAGGGCAAGATCTCGCGCAATATCGCGAACATGGAGTGGGCCCTCGAGGACCTGCCGGGAACCCATGACATCGTCGAGTACGAAACCCGCCTCAACCAGGCTCTTCCCAAAGACCACGATCCCGTCGTGTGCGTCTACGACCTGTCCCGCTTCGACGCCAGCGTGGTGATCGACATCCTGCGCACCCACCCGATGGTGATCGTGGGCGGCATCCTGCAGGAGAATCCGTTCTTCGTGCCGCCCGCCGAGATGCTCGAGGAAATCGCAGCGCGCAAGGCCGGGGGCGACCTGGCCCCGGCGGCGCGCTGAGGGACGCCTTCCGCATGGATACGGTGGAACCGCAGGTTTCCGAGATCGGCCGGCTGCGCCAGATCACGCGCGACCTGATCGCGATCTCGGCCCTTCCCGCCGCCTGGGGGAGCCAGGATTCCGGGGCCGTGGCCGGGAGCCTGGCCAATGTACTGCTCGCAACCCTGCACCTGGACCTCGTCTACATCCGGCTGGCGGGCAGCGAGGGCGTGGCGCCGATCGAAGCCGCCGCCGGCAGGGACAAGCTCGCCGGCGCTTCCCTCCTGCCGATCGTCCGCGAACGCCTGCAGGCCTTTCTGGCCGAGGACGAGGACGTCCAGGAGGCGACGCTGGCCGCCCCGTTCGATGGCGGCATGCTGCGCCTGACCCTGACCCGCTTCGGCATCGGCGACGACCACGGGATCGTGGTGGCGGGCTCGCGGCGCGCCAATTTCCCTAGCGAACACGACCGACTGGTGCTTGGCGTCGGCGCCAACCAGGCGGCGATGACGGTCCAGCGCCAGCGCACCGAGCGGGCCCTGGCCAGGAGCGAGAGCCGGTTCCTGGAATTTGCCAACGCAGCGCCGGCCATGCTCTGGGTCACCGAGCCGGACGGCGCCTGTTCCTTCCTCTCGCGCGGGTGGTACGACTTCACCGGCCAGAGCGAGAGCGAAGGACTGGGTTTCGGCTGGATCGACGCCATCCATCCGGATGACCGTGCGGCGGCGCGCGACGCCTTCCTCCGGGCCAACCTGGGCAAGGACGAATTCGCGCTCGAGCACCGGCTGCGCCACGCCGACGGCGGCTACCGCTGGGTGATCGACACCGGACGCCCACGGCTGTCAGGGTCGGGGGAATTCCTGGGCTATGCCGGCAATGTGCTCGACATCACCAAGCGCAAGCTGGCGGAGGAAGAACTGGCCCAGCTGACGGCCGAGTCGGAGCGCCGCCAGCGCCTGCACGAGACCTTCCTCGCGAACACCCCCGACCTGGCCTACGTCTTCGACCTCGGGCACCGCTTTACCTACGCCAACCCCGCCCTGCTGGCGATGTGGGGCTGCAGCTGGGACGAGGCGATCGGCAAGAACTGCCTGGAACTCGGCTACGAACCCTGGCATGCCGCCATGCACGACCGCGAGATCGAGCAGGTCAAGGCCACCAGGCAGCCGGTGCGCGGCGAGGTGCCCTTCAACGGCACCGCCGGGCGCCGGATCTACGATTACATCCTCGTGCCCGTGCTCGGGCCTGACGGCGAGGTCGAGGCGATCGCCGGCACCACGCGCGACGTCACCGAGCGCAAGCAGGCGGAACAAGGCATGGCCCGCATGCTGGACCGCGAGCAGCAGCGCGCCGCGATCCTGGCCCGGGTAGCGGAAGCGAGCAAGTCGCTCAACATGGTGCTGTCGGCCCAGAGCATCGGCCGGATCCTCGCGGAGGAAGCGCGCGCCATCGTCGGCGCCCGCGCGGCCCATACCTGGCTGCGCGGCGCCGGCCCGGCGTCCGGCATCCAGGCGGACGCGAACGCGGACGCGCCCGTAGCACTTCCTGAAGCACGCAGCGAGGACCCGGCCGCCGCCGACTGCACCCGGCTCTTCGCCGGCGTCATGCCCGAGCACAGTCCGCTGCGCCTGACCCGCGCCGAGCTCGAGGGCCTTCCCGGCTGGAACGGCCTGCCGACGCACAACGGCGTGGCGGTGCCGCTGACCGGCCATGGCGGACGCAATCTCGGTTTCGTCTGGCTGGCGGACAAGTTCGACGGCGAGTTCAGCGACGAGGACGAAGCCATCCTGCTGCAGCTGGCGGCCATCGCGGCGGCCGGGATCGAGAACGCGCGCCTGTACGAACAGCTGCGCGACCAGGACCGGCGCAAGGACGAGTTCCTGGCAACCCTCGCCCACGAACTGCGCAATCCGCTGGCGCCGATCCGCACCGGCCTGACCTTGCTGCGCCTGGTCCCGACCCTGGGCGCGACGGTCAAGCCGCGCGAGATCATGGAGCGCCAGGTGGAGCATATGGTGCGCCTCATCGACGACCTGCTCGACGTGTCGCGCATCACCAGCGGCAAGGTGAGGCTCAGTCTCGAACGCATCGAGGTCCGCACGATCCTGAACGCGGCGCTGGAGCTGAGCCGCCCCTTGATCGAGGAAAAGCGGCATGCCCTGTCCGTGTACACGCCCAAGGAAAGCCTGTTCCTGAACGTCGACGCGACGCGCATGGCCCAGGTGGTCAGCAACCTGCTGAACAACGCCGCCAAGTACACGCCGGACGGCGGCCGCATCGAGCTCTCGGTTGCCGCGGACGGCGGCGCGGCCGAAATCCGGGTGAGCGACAATGGCGTGGGCCTGGCCGCGGACGCCCTGCCCAAGGTCTTCGAGCTGTTCACCCAGGTGGGAAAGACTCTCGACCGTTCGCAGGGCGGTCTCGGGATCGGACTGGCGCTGGTGCAGCGACTGGTCGAGATGCAGGGCGGCCAGGTGAAAGCGGAGAGCGATGGGCCGGGACAGGGCAGCCGTTTCCTGGTCCGCCTGCCGCTCGCGACCACGACGGCGGGCGCCGGTCCGACCCAGGCGCCGGACGACAGCAGCTGCCGTCCCGCCCCTTGCCGCATCCTGGTGGTGGACGACAACGTCGACGCCGCCGACATGCTGGCCATGGTGCTCAAGCTCTCCGGGCACGCGGTGGTGACGGTGCATAACGGCCTCGACGCCCTGCACTCCGTACGCAACTTCCGCCCTGACGTGATCTTCCTGGATATCGGCCTGCCCGGCATGAGCGGCTACGACGTGGCCCGGCAGCTGCGCGCCGAACCGCCGCTGGCGCGCGTAGTGCTGGTGGCGCTGACCGGCTGGGGCGCCGAGGAAGACCGCCAGCTGGCGCTGGAAGCGGGCTTCGACTACCACATGACCAAGCCAGTCGACATCGGCCGCGTCCAGGCCTTGCTGCTCCAGATCGGCGCCGCCGGCGGCTGCGCGCCGGGAAGCTGATCAGCCGTGCCTGGCCCCGAGCCAGGCCAGCGCGTCGCGCCCCGCCGCCCGGCCGCCGGCGAAGCAGGCGCTCAGCAGGTAGCCGCCGGTCGGCGCTTCCCAGTCCACCATCTCGCCCGCCACGAAAATGCCCGGCAGGGCGCGCAGCATGGAGGTGTTTCCCTCGAGGGCTTGGAAACGCACTCCGCCGGCGCTGCTGATCGCCTCGTCGATCGGACGCGGGCGCAACAGCTTGAGCGGCAGCGCCTTGACCGCTTCGGCGAGGCGCACCGGGTCGCCGTAGGCTTCGGCCGACAGGCATTCGCGCAACAGGCCCGCCTTGACGCCCTTGAGGCCCAGGCGGCTCTGCAGGTGGCTCGACATCGAGCGCGCGCCGCGCGGATGCGTCACCGCGGCCAGCACCCGCTCCGCACTGTGGTCCGGCGCCAGGTCGATCCAGACCGTCGTGTCGCCGTCGCGCGCGATCTGGTCGCGCAGCGGCGCCGACAGCGCGTATACCAGGCTGCCCTCGATGCCGGTCTGCGTCACCACGAACTGGCCCTTGCGGCGCAGCAGTTCGCCATTCTCGCCGCGGCAGGCCAGGGCCACCGTGGTCAAAGGAGCACCCGCATGGCGGCTGCCGAAATGCTCGCTCCAGCCGGTATCGAAACCACAGTTGGCGGGAACCAGCGGCGCCACGTCCACACCGCGCGCGGCCAGCAGCGGCGCCCAGGCGCCGTCCGAACCAAGACGCGCCCAGCTCGCTCCGCCGAGCGCCAGGACCACGGCGTCGGCCTCCACCAGCCGCTCGCCCTCAAGCGTCGCCATGCGCAGGCGCCCGTCCTCCCAGCCCATCCAGCGGTGGCGCATGTGGAAGCGCACGCCCGCCTCGCGCAGGCGGTGCAGCCAGGCGCGCAGCAGGGGCGCGGCCTTCATGTCGGCCGGGAACACGCGGCCGGAGCTGCCGACGAAGGTGTCGACCCCGAGGCCGTGGATCCACGCCCGCACCAGGTCCGGCGTGAAGGCTTCCAGCCAGCGCCCGACCTGCTCGCTGCGGCCGCGATAACGGGCCACGAAGTCGGCATAGGGCTCGGAATGGGTGATGTTCATCCCGCCCTTGCCGGCCAGGAGGAACTTGCGCCCCACCGAGGGCATCGCGTCGTAGACGTCGACCTGGACGCCGCCTCCGGCCAATACCTCGGCCGCCATCAGGCCGGCGGGGCCGCCGCCGATGACGGCGACGCGAAGGGATGACGAAGACGGCTGGCGCATGGCGGGACAGGAAAACACGGGAGCCGCATTGTAGTCGAGTTTGCGGGGCTGCGGCCATGTGTAAAGTTTGCTTGACATAGCCGATTTGCCGACCTAGTATGTCAAGCATACTTGACCAGACTACTTGACCAACCCCGGGGTGTCATCATGCATGAGCAGCGTGTCGCGAAGGCTTACCTGAAGGAGCTGGGGGCATCGCTCCTGTTGTATATGGTGCTGCTGGTGGCCGCGATCCGCTATGGCCGCCCGATGGACGAAGGCCTGGTGCGCACGCTGGTGCTGCTCTCGCCGATGCTCGGTTTCGGCCTCGCCCTGTGGGCCATCGCCCGCCACTTCGCCCGGGTCGACGAATACATCCGCCGCTTCCTGCTGGAGTCGGTCGCCCTCGCCGCGGCGATCACGGCGGGCCTCAGCTTCACCTATGGCTTCCTCGAGACGGCCGGCTTCCCGCGCCTGTCGATGTTTGCCGTATGGTGCGTGCTGTGCGGCGCCACGGTGCTGGTGTGCGCGCTGCGCCGCCTGCTCAACCGCGCTGAGGACCAATGAGGAACCGCATCCGCGAACTGCGCGCCGAGCGGGGCTGGAGCCAGGCCGATCTGGCGCAGCAGCTCGACGTCTCGCGCCAGAGCGTGAACGCGATCGAGACCGGGCGCTACGATCCCAGCCTGCCGCTGGCCTTCGCCATCGCCCGCCTGTTCGGCCTCCCCGTCGAGGCCATTTTTTCACCCGACCCGGAGACCGCATGAAAGCTTCGATCCTGTTCGCCATGGCCCTGACCGCGGCACTTCCCTTGGGCGCTTCGGCCCAGGGCGCCGCGCCTGCCGTCAACCGCTTCGCCGTGGCCATCGCGCCGGCCGAGCGCTTCGAGATCAAGGGCATGCTGGTGGAGCGCCACGGCAAGGGCGGCCGCCCGCTGGTGCTGATTCCCGGCCTGGCCAGCGGCCCCTGGGTATGGCAGGACATCATCCGCCGCTTCGCCGGCGAGTACACTCTCTACGTGGTCACCCTGCCCGGCTTCGACGGCCGTCCCGCTCCCGCCGGCGCGCCCTTCGAGGGCGCACGGGATGCGCTGCGCGAACTGGTCGAGAGCCGGCGCCTCGAGAAGCCGGTGCTCATCGGCCACAGCATGGGCGGCGCGCTGGCCTTCGCCCTGGCGGCCGACCTGGGCGCCCGGGCCGGCGGCGTGGTCTCGCTCGACGGCCTGCCGGTTTTCCCCGGCACCGAGGGCCTGGACCCGGCCCAGCGGCCGCAGATGGCCGCCGGCATGCAAGCCCGCATGGCGGCCGCGCCGCCCGGCGCCTATGCCGAGCAGCAGCGGCAGTACATGCGCGGCCAGGGCGTCCTCGACATGGGCAAGGCCGACGACCTGACCCCGCTCCTGCTACGCAGCGACCGCGCCGCCGTCGGCGCCTACATGGCCGACCTGCTGGCCCTGGACCTGCGGCCGAGCCTGGCCAGGATCAGCGCGCCGGTGCTGGTGCTGGTGCCGTATTTCGAACCGGACGCCAGCCAGGACCAGCTCAGCGCCGCGGCCAAGGTGGAGCACTACCGCGGCCTGCTGCCTGGCCTGCCGTCCGCCGAACTGCTGCCGGTCGCGCCCGCCCGCCATTTCCTGATGATCGACCAGCCCGACGCGCTGGCCGATGCCCTTCGCCGTTTCCTCAACCGCCGTTCATAAAGGATCCACCATGCGACCGTTCTCCTATTGGGCCGGCCAGTACCTCCTGGCTTCCAGCACCATGTTTCTCCTGCTTGCGCTGGTCGACTGGCTGCGCGGCGACAGCCTGGCCGACACCTGGCCGGCCACCCTGGGCTGGTCGTGCGCGGCGGCGGCGATCTTCGTCGCCTCGCGCTACCGCCAGGCGCAGCGCGGCGCCGACTGCGCCCTGTGCGAGGACGGCAAGCCGGCCAACAAGCCGCGGCGCTGAACGGCGCACACTTCCTCCGCGTCAAACCACGGACCGCCGGGGTGCGCAATATTGCCGCCCTGGCATATGTCTTTGCAATACGTGCAAGATTCTGCTTGACAATATAGACAGCAGGAATATTCTTGTACCCGCCAATGCATACGATGCGCCCCCGCTCGACGAGGGGCCACGATATGCGGCAGTCCGTTAAAACATCTTGGAGGATGTGTATGTCGGTAATGAACAGGTCAGCAATGACCCGTAGGGCAATGCTGGGCGCAATCGCGACCAGTCCGCTCTGGATGCAGTCCGCATGGGCGCAGCCGGGCAATCTCAAGATCTCCCATCAATTCCCGGGCGGCAGCATCGCCCAAGGCGACTTCCGTGACCGGCTGTGCCGCATGTTCGCGGCCGAGGTCGAGAAGCGCACCCGTGGCGGTTTGAAATTCTCGATCTATCCCGAATCCAGCCTGATGGGCGCCAATGCCCAGTTCGGCGCACTCAAGGGCGGCTCGCTGGACATGGCCCTGGTGCCGCTGTCCTATGCCGGCGCCGAGGCGCCGGAGGCCAACATCGGCCTGATGCCGGCCCTGGTCACGTCCTATGAGCAGGGTTACGCGTGGAAGGACGCCCCGGTGGGGCGCGAGCTGTCGCGCATCCTGGCCGAACAGGGCCTGGTGATCGTGAGCTGGATCTGGCAGGCCGGCGGCGTCGCCTCGCGGGGCGCGCCGATCGTCGAACCCGAGGACGCACGCGGCCTCAAGGTGCGCGGCGGCTCGCGCGAGATGGACCAGCTGCTGCGCGACGCGGGTGCGACCGTGGTCGAGCTGCCCTCGAACGAGATCCAGGCCGCGCTGCGCAGCGGCGCCCTGGATGCGGCGCTGACCTCGTCGACGTCGCTGATCTCCTTCCGCCTGCACGAATCGGCCATGTCGCTGACCACGGCGCGCGGCGGCTCCTACTGGTTCATGTTCGAGCCGCTGATGATGTCGCGCACGGTGTTCGACCGCCTGCCGAAGCAGCAGCAGGCCGCCATCATGGCGGTGGGCGCGGACATGGAAAAGTTCGCGCTGCGCGCCGCGCGCGCCGACGACGCGGCGGTGGCGGCGGTGTATCGCCGCGCCGGCGCCAGGGTGATCGACATGAACACGGAGTCGCTGCGCAAGTGGCAGGCCGTGGCGCGCACCACGGCGTGGAAGGAATTTTCGGAGCGCAGCGAGAACTGCGCCAAACTGATGGCGCTGGCGGAGCAGTCGATCGCTGTGCTGTAAAAGCGAGGGTCGGCGGGTTTCCCGCCGACGCGTTCAAGTATCGCAGGTAGGACCGCACCCTTCGACGGACGCATCGTCCGCTGGACGCGTCGGCGGCGAAGCCGCCAACCCTACCCGCCTGTCACCGGCGGGAAGAAGGCTACTTCGGCGCCCTCCTCGACTTTCGTCTCCAGCCCGCACATCACCTGGTTATAGGCCATGCGCACCGGCCGCTCCGGCGCCAGCGCTTCGGCCCATGCGCCGCCGCGCGCGACCAGCAGGCCGCGCACAGCGCCGACCGTATCGGCACCCGCGGGCAACTCGACCGATTCCTGCCCCATGCCCACCGCCTCGCGCACCGAGGCGAAATACCGCAGATTGATCTTCATGCCGCTCCTAATGCTGTAGTTCCGCGAAGGGAATGAAACGCACCAGGTCGCCCGCCGAGATCGGGTGGCCCGGCGGGTTGTCGACCAGCCCGTCGCCCCACACGGTCGAGGTCAGCACGCCCGAGCCCTGGTTCGGGAACAGGTCCAGTCCGCCCGATGAATTGATGCGCACGCGCAGGAACTCGTTGCGGCGGTCGGCCTTGGTCCAGCTGAAGTCGGCGCGCATCATGTAGCCGCAGGGCTCCACCGGTCCCGTCACACCCTGCAATCGCAGCAGGAAAGGCCGCACGAACAGCAGGAAGGTGACGAAGCTCGACACCGGATTGCCGGGCAGGCCAAGGAAGAAAGCAGCGCCAGTGGCGCTGCTTTCGCGGGCGCCAGTGGCGCTGCTTTCGCGAGTGCCAGTGGCGCTGCTTTCGCGGGCGCCGACTTCCCCGAAGGCCAGGGGCTTGCCCGGCTTAATCGCGATCTGCCACATGGCCAGCCGGCCTTCCGCCTCGACCGCGGGCTTGATGTGGTCTTCCTCGCCCACCGACACCCCGCCCGACGTGATGATCAGGTCATGCTCGCCCGCCGCTTCGCGCAAGGTGGCGCGCGTGGCCTCGAGCGAATCGGGCACGATGCCGAAGTCGCGTATCTCGCAGCCGAAATTCTCGAGCAGGCCGCGCAAGGTGAAGCGGTTCGAATTGTAGATGGCGCCCGGCGCCAGCGCCTCGCCGGGCATGGCCAGTTCGTCGCCGGTAAAGAACACCGCCACCCGCAGGCGGCGGCGCACCGGCAGCGCTGCCAGTCCCACCGAAGCGGCCAGGCCCAGTTCCTGCCCGCGCAGGCGCGTGCCGGCCGCCAGGATGGTGGAGCCGGCGACGATGTCCTCGCCGGTGCGGCGGATCCATTCGCCTTCGCGCGGCGCGTGGCGCACGGTGACGCTGTCGCCGACCGCCTCGCACTGCTCCTGCATTACCACCGCATCGGCGCCGGGCGGAATCAGGGCGCCGGTGAAGATGCGGGCCGCGGTGCCGCGTTCGAGCGCTTCGCCGACCTTCCCCGCCGGGATGCGCTGGCTCACGCGCAAGGTGGCGCTGCCGGTCGCGCAGTCGGCGGCCCGCACGGCATAGCCATCCATCTGGGTGTTGTCGGCTGAAGGCACGTCGAGCGTCGAGGCCACGTCCTCGGCCAGCACGCGGCCGTTGGCCTCCAGGGTCGCCACGGTCTCGACGCCCTCCACCGGACGCGCGGCGTCCAGCAGGAAGTCGAGCGCCTCGCGGCGCGAGAGCAGCGGCGGCTTCTGTCCCGGTGCGTTCATCAGAGTCCCCTCATTACAATCCCGTGTGCTCGGCGATGTAGGCCTTCATGCGGTCCACCTCGGCCGGCATCACGACGAAGCGCTGCGGCAGCGCCTCGATGTTCTCGAAGCCGCTCGGGCGATCGGCGTCCTTGCCAAGGGCCTCGACGATGGTCTCGTTGAACTTGGCGGCCAGCGCGGTCTCGAGCACGATCATCGGCACGCCCGGCTGCATGTGCTCGCGCGCCACCTTGACGCCGTCGGCGGTGTGGGTGTCGATCACGATGCCATAGGCCTGGGCCGCGTCGCGGATGGTGGCCAGGCGGTCGGCGTGGGTCGACCGGCCGGACTGGAAGCCGAACTTGCCCACGTGCTGGAACTCGTCGCCGTCGCTGCCCGGCGCGCCGGACAGGTCGAAGCCGCCGTGGGTCTCGACCTTGCGGAACAAGTCATGGGTGCGCTGGGCGTCGCGGCCCACCAGTTCGTAGACGAAGCGTTCGAAGTTCGATGCCTTCGAGATGTCCATCGACGGGCTGCTGGTGTGGAAGGTCTCGGACGACTTGCGCACGCGGTACCTGCCTGTGCGGAAGAACTCGTCCAGCACGTCGTTCTCGTTGGTGGCGGCGACCAGCTTGTCGATCGGCAGGCCCATCATGCGGGCGATGTGGCCGGCGCAGATGTTGCCGAAGTTCCCCGAGGGGACGGTGAAGGACACCTTCTGCTCGTTGCTGGTGGTGGCCGCGAGATAGCCGCGGAAATAGTAGACCACCTGGGCCACGACGCGCGCCCAGTTGATCGAGTTGACGGTGCCGATCTTGTGGCGGGCCTTGAAGGACAGGTCGTTCGAGACGGCCTTCACCAGGTCCTGGCAGTCGTCGAACACGCCTTCGACAGCGATGTTGTAGATGTTCGGGTCCTGCAGGCTGAACATCTGCGCGGTCTGGAAGGCGCTCATCTTCTTGTGCGGCGAGAGCATGAACACACGCACGCCGCGCTTGCCGCGCATCGCGTACTCCGCGGCGCTGCCGGTGTCGCCCGAGGTGGCGCCGAAGATGTTCAGTTCATCGTTGTTCTTGGCCAGCGCATACTCGAACAGGTTGCCGAGCAGCTGCATCGCCATGTCCTTGAAGGCCAGGGTCGGGCCGTTCGACAGCGCCTGCAGCACCAGGGTGCCGCGCTCGCCCTCTTCGAGCACCCGCAGCGGCGTGATCTCGGCGGCGGATTCGCCGGCGCGGGCGTTGCGATAGACGTCGGCGGTATACGTACGCGCGGTCAGGGCCTTCAGGTCGGCGTCCGGGATGTCGGTCGCAAACTTGCGCAGGATCTCATAGGCCAGCTCGGCATAGCCCAGCTTGCGCCAGGCATCGAGTTCGGCGCCGCTGACCTGCGGGTACTCGCTCGGGAGGTAGAGGCCGCCGTCAGGTGCCAGGCCGCCAAGCAGGATGTCGGAAAACAGCTGGGGATTGCGTGCTGCGGACGCGCTCGTCGCGCGGGTGGACACATAATGCATACAGTAGAAAATCCGGTTGGGGGCTCACGTTGGAACTTTATTATAGTGTGAGGCGGCGGAAATGTATGCTGTGCTGCAAAAAAGTCGGGGCGGGTGAATAAAATTCTGTGTTTAGAGGGGGCTTGAGCAGGCGTTATTGGTGCACTGCGGACTTGGGTCCCCGCCTTCGCGCACTGCTGTCCGGGATAATTTCACCTAGCTGAAAATCGTCATCCCCGCGAAGGCGGGGACCCAAGTTTGCGTGAGTAGCCACAACAAACGT
>NZ_JBAMDH010000049.1:0-28238 GCF_036961685.1 Massilia sp. DD77 | reverse complement strand
TGGCGGCCGCAGCGGCCGGCGGCGAAGCGGCGCCCGCGCCGTCGGGATTGTCGGCGCGCGAGCGGGAGGTACTGGGAAGGATCAGCCGGGGAGACAGCGAACGCGCCGTGGCGCGCGCCCTGCGCCTGAGCACGGGCGCGGTGCGCGCCCACCTGGAACGCGCCCTGCAGGAACTGGGGTGCGCGACGCGGCCCGCCGCCACGCTGAAGGCGCTGGCGCGCGGCCTGCTGTAACGCAGGCCGCGGCGAGGATAAAACCGAGGGTCAGGAATAGGTGGCGGGATGCACGCCGCCACCCGGGCGGATCAGGCCGCGCTGGGTGGCGACCACCACCGCGTGGGTACGGGCGGTGGCGTCCAGCTTGCTCATCACGCCCTTGACGTGGGTCTTGACCGTGCCCACGCCGATCCCCAGCTTGCGGGCGATCGACTTGTTGCAGCAGCCCTGGGCCAGCAGTTGCAGCACGTCGGTCTCGCGCCCGGTCAGGTTCTCGCGGCTCAGGCTGTCGGCCACGCTGCGCGTGACCGATTCGGTGAGATAGCGCTGGCCCTGGGCCAGGGTGGTCGCCGCCCGCTGCAGCTCATCCGGAGCGCAGGACTGCAGCACGTAACCATGCACCCCCGCGTCCATCGCGATCCGCACTTCCCATTCCTTGTCGAGCTGGGTCACGATCAGCACCGCCGGATGGCGCAGGGCTTCCGGCATCGGCCGGCGCGCCAGCGCGATGCCGGTGTCGTAGTCGGCCACCAGCACGCGCGCGACGCGCTGTCCCTCGGGCTGGCGCAGGCTGGTGGTGACGCGCAGCTCGGGCAGTTCGGCGAGGATGGCATGCAGGCCGACAGTCATCACCGGATCGGCGTGCATGATATGGACGGCAGAGGAAATCGTGTGCATGGTCGTGCTCCTGGTTGGACGGCGGGGCTATGCCCGTCCTCCATCTTGGAGTGGCCGTGGCCGATCCGGCAAGTTAAGACATGTAAAAAATGCGGCCGAAGGGTCCCTCTCGGCCACACGGCGAATGCGCTATACTTGGATGACCATGCGCCTGACCTCCTTCACCGACTACACGCTGCGCACCCTGCTGCACCTGGGGAGCAACCGCGACCGCCTGGTCACGATCCAGGAAATCGCCGACCTGCACAGCATCTCGAAGAACCACCTCATGAAAGTGGTCAACGAGCTGGCGCGCAATGGCGTGGTCGAGACCATCCGCGGCCGCAACGGCGGTTTCCGCCTGGCCCACGAGCCCGAGGACATCAACATCGGCGCCATCGTCCGCATGAGCGAGAGCGACTTCTACATGGCCGAATGCTTCGACCCGGAAGGCAAGCCTTGCGGCCTGGTCAAGAACTGCAGCCTGAAGGGCGTGCTGGGTAAGGCCACCAAAGCCTACCTCGACGAACTCGACCGTCACACCCTGGCCTCGCTGCTGCCGGAACCGGCCCCGCGCGAGACGCCGATCGCCTTCCAGCGCAAGAAAGCCGCCTGACCCCTTCGGTTTGCGCTCGACAATAAAAATGGCCGCCCGAGGGCGGCCATTGTCATTGCGGCCACACGGCCAGCAAGGCCGTGTGGCGACGGGCCTCAGAACCCGTAGTTGGCGCGGGCGTAGATGTAGCGGCCCGAGCGCCCGAACGGGGCGTAGTTGGCAAACGGCGTGTTGCCGGTGGTGTTGAGGAGTGGCGGCAGGGTTTCCGGGTACTGGTCGAAGACGTTGTCCGCGCCCAGCGCCAGGGTGAACTTCGGCGTCACCGCATAGCGTGCCTCGAGGTCGACCGTGGTCTTGGCGCCCAGTTCGAAGTCGAAGGCGGCCGTGGTGCCCGGCGACAGGACTTCGCCGTAGCGGGTGGCGCGCAGGGTCGCGCCCCACTGTCCCAGCTTCCAGTTCACGTTGGCGCTCAGCTTGTTCTTCGGCTGCCCCTTTTCCAGCGACAGCACGTTCAGGCGGTCGAACAGCACCGGCGCCGGATTCAGCGCGGCCAGCTGGGTCGTGACCGGGGTCTTGGTGACCTTGGTGTCGGTGAAGTTACCGGCCAGGGTGAAGTCGAAGCGCCCCGCCTCGCCCGCGTTCAGCGGCCAGTTCACGACCACGTCCACACCCTTGGTCGTGGTGTCGACGCCGTTGATGAAGAAGCGGCCGCCGCCGACGCCGATGAAGCCCTGGGCGGTCAGGTAGGAACGCACATTGGCCTGGGTCAGGTTCTCGGACAGGACGATGCGGTCGTCGACGTCGATGCGGTAGGCGTCGACCGTGACGCTGACCTGGCCGAAGCGCATCACCGCACCGAGCGAGGCGTTGACCGATTCCTCGGCCTCCAGCGGCTTGGCGCCCAGGGCCACCGCCACCGGATCGTTCGGCTTGAAGGTGGTGATCTCGAACGGCACGCCGTTGATGAAGTTGGTCGAGGTGGCGGTGAAGTTCTGCTGCTGCGGCGAAGGCGCGCGGAAGCCGTTCTGCACCGCGCCGCGCAGCGCGAATTCCTTGCTGAAGTCATAGCGGGCGGAGAGCTTGCCGGCCAGGCTGTTGCCGAAGTCGGAGTAATGCTCGCCGCGCAGTGCCACCGAGGTCAGCAGTTGCGGGGTGATATTCGCTTCCAGGTCGACGAAAGCGCCGACCGCGGTGCGGTGGCTGTCGATGGCGTTGGACGGACGGAAGCCCGGGAACACCTGGGCGCCCGGCGCCGCCGGGGTACCGTTCGGCAAGACTTCGCCGCCGTAGCGGTAAGAATCCGGTTCGCCCGCGAACAGCTCGTAGCCCTCGCGGCGCGCCTCGAGGCCAGCCGCGACGTTCAGGGGCGAGGCCAGGCCGCCGATATCGACGGACCGCACGCCGGTGAAGTTGAACACCGTCTGGTCGTACGAATAACCGCCGGCATAGAACTCCGTCTTGCTGCTCGGACCGATCGAACGGTTCAGCGTGTTCTGGATGTCGTACTCCATCTTGTTCTTGCCGTAGCCGAGCGAGGCGTCCATGTCCCAGCTTCCCCAGGTCCAGGTGGCGCCGCCGGTCATGGCGAAGTCGTTCACGGTCGGCGCGATGATCGGCAGGAAGCCGTCCGGATAGATGGACGGGATGTTGCGCGCGTCCTGGGCCGGACGGAAGAAGCCGCCCGAACGCGCTTCGCGGTTCTGGTAGCTGGCCCAGCCGTACAGCTTGACGCCGCCAGCCAGGCTGCTGCCGGCGTTGGCGAACAGGGTGCTCTGCTCCATCTCCGGCTCGCCGTACCAGGCGTTGAAGCGGTTGATGGTGTTTTCGCGCGGATCGAAGCCGCCGCCCGCCACGCGCGGGTATTGCTGGCGCATGTCGTAGCCGCTGCGCTCGGTGCGGTGCTGGTCCTTGTATTCGGCGGCGATGGTCAGGTAGCCGCTCTCGCCCAGCGCCAGGCCCTTCCAGACGCTGACGGTGGCGGTCTGGCCGTCGGTGCGCTTGCGCGAGGCCGGCGCGGTGCCGGCCCAGGGCGCGCCGGCCGGGGCGACGTCGTTGTACAGGTCGTATTCGGTCTTGCGCGCGCCATAAGTGACGGAGGCTTCGCCGCCGGTGCGGTCGGTGCGCAGGCGCATGTTGACCACGCCCGAGATCGCGTCCGAGCCGTACTGGGCGGCCGCGCCGTCGCGCAGCACCTCGACGCTCTTCACGATGGCGGTCGGGATGGTGTTCATGTCGACCGCCGCCGAACCGCGGCCGATCGAGCCGTTGACGTTGACCAGCGACGAGGCATGGCGGCGCTTGGAGTTGACCAGCACCAGGGTCTGGTCCGGGGCCATGCCGCGCAGGGTGGCGGGGCGGATGGTATCGGTGCCGTCGGTGATGGCCGGACGGGGGAAGTTCAGCGAAGGCAGCGCGATCGACAGCGCCTGGTTCATTTCGGTGCTGCCCACGTTCTTGAGGGTCTCGGCCGAGATGATGTCGACCGGGGCCGCGGTGTCGAGCGCGGTGCGGTTCGCCACGCGGGTGCCGGTGATCACCACGGTGCTCGGCTCGGCCTGGGTCGCTGCCGGGGCGGCGGGCGCCTGTTCCTGAGCTTGCGACGCGCCCGCGAACAGCGATGCGATGGCAAGTGCCAATACGGTTTTTTGCGCTACGTTCTTGTGCATCTTCGTTTTCCTCTTGTTGTAGATCTGGCAGCCGCTCCACTGGAGTTTCCCTTGCGGCAACTCCAGTCCATACTGCGTGGCACGATTGAAGATGTCAATTCGTAATGATTGCCATTAGGGATATTTACAACACAGCAGTGAGCGTCAGGTTCACGTAAGCCTCGATGACATTGCTGCAACGCACATTCGACGATGCGATAATTGACGCCGTGAATATGCTGCAACCAATCGACCATCACATCCCCGCCGCGGACGGGAGTATCTTCGCGCGCGCCTGGGAAGTGCCGGCGGCGGCGACCGCGCCCATCGTCCTGCTGCACGACTCGCTCGGCTGCGTCGGGTTGTGGCGCGGCTTTCCGGCTGCGCTGGCGCTGGCGAGCGGGCGCAGCGTCATCGCCTACGACCGCCTCGGCTTCGGCCGCTCCAGTGCACGCACCGGCCCCCTGCCCCTAAGCTTTGTCGCGGACGAAGCCAGGGAAGGTTTCGCCCTGGTGCGCGATTACTTCGGCCTGGAGCGTGTCGCCCTGTTCGGCCACAGCGTCGGCGGCGGCATGGCGGTCCATTGCGCGGCCACCTGGCCCCAGGCCCGCACGGCCCTGGTGACGGAGGCGGCCCAGTCCTTCATCGAAGAGCGCACCCGCGCCGGCATTCTGGAAGCGAAGCGCCAGTTCGCCCTGCCGGGCAGCCTGGAACGGCTGGCGCGCTATCACGGCGACAAGGCGGCCTGGGTGCTCGATGCCTGGACCGAAACCTGGCTGGCGCCCGCCTTTGCCGATTGGTCGCTGGATGCGGCGCTGCCAGGCGTGCACTGCCCCACGCTGGTGCTGCACGGCCTCGAGGACGAATACGGCTCGCGCCGCCAGCCTGAGCGCATCGCGGCCGGCGTGGCCTGGCCAGCGGAACTGGAGCTGATCCCCGGTGCGCGCCACGTTCCGCACCGCGAACGGGAAGCCTGGGTGGCGCAACGCGTGGCCCGCTTTCTTGGCGCCAGCTGAAAAACTTGCAAGCGGATGTCGAATCCGGACGGCGCCATTCGTCGTGGAGACAGGAAGCCATCCCGCGCTTCCCTACTTTCGGAGCCGAACATGACTGAACAAGACAAGGCAAAGGGACCGGCGTCCTATTTTCCCTCGATCGAAAAGAAGTACGGCCAGCCGGTGGCCCACTGGCTCGGCCTGCTGGGCGGCAGGGCCGGCATGAAGCACATGGAGATGGTGAACTGGCTGAAGACCGAGCATGGCCTCGGCCATGGGCATGCGAATGCGCTGGTTGCCTGGCACCTGGCGCAGGCGAGCGCGGCGCCGGGCTAGGCCAAGGTGTCGACAGTGCCGCGCAAGGGATCGGGGCGCCGCCGGCCCTTGCCGAAGCGGAGCGTCTCGTGGTGGCCAAGAGCGCTAGGCAAAACCTCTTGCTTGTCCTGATAGCAACAACGACTTACACTGGGTCATTCTGAAGGTTCGCTATCGGCCAATAGCTGTCGTTCGTCCCCTCTGCCGATTCAGCTAGAAAACATGATGGAAAAAATCCCGACAATGGCGCCTCCTCTGCAGCAGATCCTCGAGGCAGAGCTGGAAGCAGGCAACTTCGTTGCCGAAGTCTCTGCATGGCCACCAAAGTGCATGCTTCTAGTCATTTTGGGCAGGAACTTCATCACAAAGCGAGAGCGCTCCCCCGACGTCACGTTCCACGAAATAAACGATAGCCACTACTGGAGGGCAGAGTATCGGTACCAGGGTGGTACTCAGACGCTTGCCTGTAAGTTCTGATTTACAAAGCTCACCGAACGTCTGCTCTGGCTCGGAAGCGGCCGTGCAGTGAACGACAGCAACCGGCCAGAAGCGGTCGGTGACAACGAAATCGCAGTCCGCACACGTCGTCATCAATCAACGGGAAATTTTTGATGTCCTTACAAGAAGCCTTTTTAAGCGACCTTTCATTGTTAGTCGGGAAAGAGTGCTGGGGACTGGTTGGTGGTGGCGGTACAGGGTCTGTCATCTCACTGAAGATCGGCGCCCGCACGCTCAGGCATAAGCCCGTGAACAACCCTCATTTGAGCGACCTTGTCCAGCGATACACCAGTGCTTATTCGCTGATGCTCTGGTGCCCTTGGCGGATCGACTCGAACTCGGCTGTAGTTTCAGGTAGTCACATGGAGAACTCTAACGAGGGTCCGATGATTCGGGGCTACAGATCGATTTTAGGGCAGAAAATCACAACCGTGACCTGTTCCGCTCCCGCATTCGATCTCCGCCTGGAATTCGCAAACCAGCACACTCTCCTCGTCCATTGCAGTTCCATCGGGAAGGCCTACGAAGAGTGCTATACGTTCGGAGCGCCGCTCGGCTACTACCGGGTCAGACTTGACGGAGAGTTAGACTTCGAGGCCAGGGACTGATTGGCCGCTTTGGGTCGATAACGGACGCACTTTCATCTGCCAAACACTCCAATCATCGGCATACCGTTGTGAACGACTTGAAGGCCTCAGGACTACACCTTCCGATGAAGTCCAAACCGCCGCGTCACACCTGCATATTCATGATGTCGTGATAAGCCGACACCAGCTTGTTACGCACCTGCACAGTAGCCTGGAAGGCGATGCTCGACTTCTGCATGGCGATCATGGTGTCCGACAGGCTGACCGTGTCGTCCCCCATGGCGAAGCGCTTGCCGAGTTCCTGCGCCTGCGCTGACTTGTTGCTCACTTCCTGCAGGGTCGACTGCAGGGCGTCAGCGAAGTCGAGCTTGGCAGCGGGCTTGGCGCCGAGCGCGGACGGCGCGCCAGGGACGACCGCGGCCGCGGCGGATGCCGGCTTGGTCGCCGCCGCCTTCAACTGCTCCATCATCGCCTGGATACGGCTGTTGTCGATACCGCCGATGCCGCCAATACTCATGTTCTTCTCCTGCGGTTTGTTGCCTTGTAGAATCAAACCATTGATCTCAGGCTGTCAGAATATCAGCGCCGGGGCAAATCCGAAGGGCGAAGAAGACCGTAAAACGCCCCCTGTTTCCGGGTTTGGATGTTGCCCCACGGCTCCATAATGCTGCCTGAGCTCCCGATAATCCAACCCGAAAACCACCACACCATGGCAGCAGCAGCGGAAGAAATCCTCGATACGCGTCCGGCCCAGTCCGGCGTCCCGGCCTTTTTCCAGACGACGATGGGCAAGCGCATCGCCGTCGGCGGCGGCGTGGCCATCATCCTGGCGCTCATGGTGGCGGTCTGGATGTGGAGCCAGGCGCCGGAATACCGCGTGCTGTTCTCGAACTACAGCGACCGCGACGGCGGCGCCATCACCGCCTCGCTCGACCAGATGGCGGTCCCCTATAAATTCTCCGAAGGCGGCACCGCGATCCTGGTGCCGGCCGAGCAGATCCACGACCTGCGCCTGAAGCTGGCGGCCCAGGGCCTGCCCAAGGGCGGCAACGTCGGCTTCGAACTCATGGAAAACCAGAAGCTGGGCACCTCCCAGTTCCTGGAACAGATCAATTACCAGCGTTCGCTCGAAGGCGAACTGGCGCGCTCGATCCAGTCCCTGGGTTCGGTCGGCGCCGCCCGCGTCCACCTGGCCCTGCCGAAGCCCTCCGTCTTCGTGCGCGAACAGCAAAAGCCCACCGCTTCGGTCCTGCTGAATCTGCAGCCGGGCCGCGCCCTCGATCCGGGCCAGGTCAGCGCCATCGTGCACCTGGTCGCGTCCAGCGTGCCGGAACTGACCATCGGCAACGTCACCGTGGTCGACCAGAACGGCGCCCTGCTGTCGGACACCTCGAACAAGGGCGCCGGCAGCAAGCAGCTCGACGCCACCCAGCTCAAGTACGTCGACACGGTCCAGCAGAACATCATCAAGCAGGTCGAATCGATCATCAAGCCGATCGTCGGCGAAGGCAATGTGCGCGCCGAGGCGACCGCCGAGATCGACTTCGCCCAGGTCGACACCGCGGCCGAGATGTACAAGCCGAATTCGCCGCCGGAGCCGCAGGCCATCCGCAGCCAGCAGACCTCGGAGTCGTCCCAGCCGGGCGCCGGCGCCTCGGGCATTCCGGGCGCGCTGTCGAACCAGCCGCCGGGCGTGAACGCCGCCCCGGTCGAAGGCCAGCTGCCGCCGGGCGGCCAGCCCGCCGCCGGTCCGAGCCGCAAGGATTCGACCACCAATTTCGAAGTCGACAAGACCATCCGCTACGAACAGCGCCCGATGGGCGGCATCAAGCGCCTGACCGTGGGCGTGGTGGTGAACTACCGCCGCATCGTCGATCCGAAGACCGGCAAGGTCACCGTGCGCCCGCTGGCCGCGGCCGAAGTGGCCCAGATCAACGAACTGGTGAAGCAGGCGATGGGCTACAGCCAGGCGCGTGGCGACACCCTGAACGTGGCCAACGCCCCGTTCGACGGCGTCGACAAGCCGGCCGAAGAGATCAAGCCGCTGGAATGGTGGAGCGATCCGGCCAACTTCCCGCTGTTCAAGGATATCGCCCGCTACGCCTTCGTGGCCGCCGTGATCGCCTTCCTCTACTTCCGCTTCCTGCGCCCGCTGCTGCGTCCGGCGATCAAGAAGTTCGACGAGGCCACCGCGATGCCGGAGGAAGAAGAAGTCGACGAGGAAGCCGAAGAAGCGGCCGCGGCGGAAGCCGAGGCGGCCGCCGAGGAAGAGATCGAAGAAGTCGAGCAGCAACGCCGGGCGCAGGGTTACCGCGCCAACCTGAAGGTGGCGCAGGATCTGGCGCGCGAAGATCCGCGCATCGTGGCTAACGTAATCAAGGCATGGTTGGGTTCCAATGAGTGATAAAGACAAAGACGCCACCAACAAGGCGGCAATCCTGATGCTGGCGCTGGGCGAAGCGGAAGCGGCCGAGGTCATGAAATACCTCGGCCCGCGCGAAGTGCTCAAGCTGGGCGCCGCGATGGCGCAGATGAAGGCGGTGCAGCACGAGCAGGTGGTGACGGTGCTGGAAGACTTCGTCGAGGAAACCAATCTTCACTCGACCGTCGGCCTGGATTCGGACGAATACATCCGCCAGGTGCTGACCAAGGCGCTGGGCGACGACAAGGCCGCCGTGCTGCTCAACCGTATCCTGGGCGGCAAGGACGCCTCGGGCATCGAGAGCCTGAAGTGGATGGACGCGACCTCGGTCGCCGAACTCATCCGCAACGAGCACCCGCAGATCATCGCTACCATCCTGGTCCACCTCGAGCGCGACCAGGCTTGCGAAATCCTGGCAAACTTCACCGAGCGCTTGCGTAACGACGTGGTGTTGCGTATCGCCACCCTGGACGGCGTGCAGCCTGCCGCGCTGCGCGAGCTGAACGACGTGCTGACCAAGCTGCTGTCCGGTAACGAGAACATCAAGAAGTCCTCGCTGGGCGGCGTGCGTACCGCGGCCGAGATCCTGAACTTCATGAGCGGCGAGCAGGAGTCGGCGGTCATGGACAACATCAAGAACTACGACAACGACATGGCGCAGAAGATCATGGACGAGATGTTCGTGTTCGACAACATCATCGACATCGACGACCGCGGTATCCAGCTGCTGCTGCGCGAAGTCCAGTCCGAGATGCTGATCATCGCCCTGAAGGGCGCGTCGCAAGACCTGCGCGAGAAGATCTTCAAGAACATGTCGCAACGTGCCAGCGAAATGATGCGCGAGGACCTGGAGTCGAAGGGTCCGGTGCGCCTGTCCGAAGTGGAAACCCAGCAGAAGCAGATCCTGCAGATCGTCCGCCGCCTGGCTGACGAAGGCCAGATCGTGCTGGGCGGTAAAGGTGAGGATTCCTTCGTCTGATGGTGATTCCGAAAGAACAGCAAAGCGCCTACCAGCGCTGGGAAATGGCCTCGTTCAACGAGCGCCCCGCCCCCGCGCCGGCGCCGGCACAACAGGCCCCTGTGGAAATCATGCCCCAGGTGGTGTTGCCGAGCGTGGAAGAAATCGAGGCGATGCGCGAAGCCGCACGCCACGAAGGCTATCTGCAGGGTTTGCAGGAGGGCCGCGAACAAGGCTATGCCGAAGGCCGGGCCCAGGGCTATGCCGACGGCGCCGAGGCCGGCCAGACCGAGGCCGCCACCGAGCTGGAGCACGTGCGCGCGATCGCCGCCACCTTCGGCGACGCGGTGGCCGCGGCCGACGAGACCATCGCCGCCGACGTGCTGGAACTGGCCCTGCGCCTGGCGCGCGGCATGGTGCGCACCGCCTTCGACGTGCGCCCCGAGCTGATCGTGCCGGTCGTGCGCGAAGCCATCGGCTACCTGCCGGTGCTGCAGCAGCCTGCCCTGCTGAGCCTGCACCCGGAAGACGCCCTGATCGTGCGCCAGACCATGGCCGACGAACTGACCAAGGGCGGCTGGCGCATCATCGAGGACGCCAGCATGGCGCGCGGCGGCTGCAAGGTCGAGACCGCGAGCAACCAGATCGACGCCCAGGCCCAGGCACGCTGGCACCGCCTGACCCATGCGCTGGGCGCGAATATCGAATGGATGGGGCAGTAAGATGAGCAGCGCAGGCGCCGACGACCGTCACACCGCACGCTGGAAGAGCTACCTGCGCGACTGCGACGCCCTGGTGGGCTTCGCCGAGCCGATGCAGGTCTCGGGCCGCGTCACGCGCGTGGCCGGCCTGGTCATGGAATGCGTGGGCCTGCGCCTGGCCGTCGGCAGCGCCTGCACCATCCCCACCGCCAACGGCTTCATCGAGGCCGAAGTGGTCGGCTTCGAAGGCGAGCGCCTGTTCCTGATGCCCCAGAGCGACGTCGAAGGCGTGGTGCCCGGCTCGCGCGTGCATCCGGTGGAAGGCGTGCTGCCGAAACCGGGCAGCGTGCCGCACCCGCGGCGCCGCCCGAGCGACCGCGCGCGCCACCTGCCGGTGGGCGAACAGCTGCTGGGCCGGGTGGTGGACGGCGCCGGCCGCCCGCTCGACGGCCTGGGGCCGCTCGGCACCCACGAAGTGGGCCCGCTCAACGCGCGCCCGGTGAACCCGCTCGACCGCGCTCCCATCAAAGACACCCTGGACGTGGGCGTGCGCGCCATCAACGCCATGCTGACGGTGGGCCGCGGCCAGCGCCTGGGCCTGTTCGCCGGTACCGGTGTCGGTAAATCGGTGCTGCTGGGCATGATCGCCCGCTATACTGAAGCCGAGGTGATCGTGGTCGGCCTGATCGGCGAACGGGGCCGCGAGGTGAAGGAATTCATCGAGCAGATCCTGGGCCCGGAAGGCCGCGCCCGCTCGGCCGTGGTGGCCGCGCCGGCCGACTCCCCACCGCTGCTGCGCCTGCAGGGCGCCGCCTACGCCACCGCGATCGCCGAGCATTTCCGCGACCAGGGCAAGAACGTCCTCCTGATCATGGATTCGCTGACCCGCTACGCCATGGCCCAGCGCGAGATCGCCCTGGCCATCGGCGAGCCGCCGGCCACCAAGGGCTATCCGCCCTCGGTGTTCGCCAAGCTGCCGGTGCTGGTCGAACGCGCCGGCAACGGCCTCGAGGGCGGCGGCTCGATCACCGCCTTCTATACGGTGCTGTCCGAGGGCGACGACCAGCAAGACCCGATCGCGGACGCGGCGCGCGGTATTCTCGACGGCCATATCGTGCTGAACCGCCACCTGGCCGAAGCCGGCCACTATCCGGCGATCGACATCGAGCAGTCGATCTCGCGGGCGATGCACGGCATTACCACCCACGAACACCAGCTGGCCGCGCGCAAGCTCAAGCAGCTGTACTCGCGCTACCAGCGCTCGCGCGACCTGATCGCCGTGGGCGCCTACGCCGCCGGCAGCGACCCCGTGCTCGACCAGGCGATCGCCAAGCATGGCGATATCGAGGGTTTCCTGTGCCAGGAAATCTTCGACAACGCCAGCTTGCCTGAGAGCTTGGGGCAACTTACCTCTCTATTCCAGTAATGAAAGGATACCGGGCGGCACTATACTGTGACCCACTATGGCCCAAGCATCCGCTCTCGAAACCCTCATCGACCTGGCCCAGCGCGAATCCGACGCGGTGGCCAAGCGCCTCGGCGCGGCCTTGAAGGCCGTCGAGGAGGCCGAGCAGAAGCTGGACATGCTGACCGGTTACCGCGACGAATACGCGAACAAGCTCGATGCCGCCCAGCTGGCCGGCATCACCCCTTTCGCGTATCACAACTTCGTCGCCTTTATTGGCAAGCTCGACAACGCATTGAATGGCCAGCGCGAAGTCATCAAGCACGCGCAGTACAAGGCCAATATGGAAAAAGCGGCCTGGCAGGAGAGCGAGCGCAAGCGCCTGTCCTACCGCACGCTGAGCGAACGCGCCGCCGCCGAGGCCTTGCAGCTCGAAAACAAGCGCGACCAGAAACTGATGGACGACCACGCGGCCCGTGGCGCCCGCTACAAGCAACGCTGAACCAGACGCCGAGACGATCATGACGATGCAATCCACCACCCTCCCGTTCCAGGTTGCCGGCGCCAACGCCGCCAACGCCCAGCCGCAACGCGCGAATGCCCTGCCGGGCGCGGCCGCCGATGGCGGCAAGGCTTTCGGCGACACGCTGTCGCGCGAGCTGGCCCAGCGCCAGGCGGCGCCCCAGCCGCAGGCTGCACCCGCCGCGGCCCAGAACAAGCCGGCCGCCAAGCCGAACGGCGGCGACAAGCCGGCGCCAGCCCAGTCTCAGCGTACCGCACAGCGCGAACCGGCCAGGCAGACCCAGGCCGCCGCACCCAAGGACGACGCGCCCGCCGCCAAGACCGCGCAGGCCGAGGCCGCCGAAGGCAGCGAGGAAGGCAAGGACGCGGCCGCGGCCAGCGCCGCCGCCGAAGCGGCGACCACGCCCGTGACCGACATGCTGGCCTTCATGGCCAGCCTGGCCCAGCCGGCCGCTGCACAGCCGGTGGCGGCCGAAGGCACGGATGCCGCGCTGCAGGCGGCCTTCCAGCAGATCAAGGCCCAGGACGGCCTGGCCGCCACCATGCCGGCCGAAGGCGACGCACTGACGCAGGAAGCATCGTCAGGCGGCATCACCCTGCCGACCGGCCTCGAACGCGCGCCGGCCGAGCTGCGCACGACCCAGGACGCGGCCTCGCAATCCGCCGCCCAGGCCAAGCCGGAAGCGGGCCAGTTCCAGGCCCAGCTGCGCGAAGCCACCCAGCAAGACGCGGCCGCCACCGAGGCGCCGGCGCCGAGCGTCACGCAGCTGCAGGCCCAGGCCGCCAAGCTGGAAGCCGTGCAGCCGGCCGCCGTGCCGGGCGACCGCATCCCGGCCCGCGTGGGCAGCCAGGGCTGGGACAACCAGGTCAGCCAGCGCATCGTCTACATGGTCGGCAAGGAACAGGCCGCTACCCTGACCCTGAACCCGCCGGATCTCGGCCCGGTGCAGGTGGTGCTGAACGTGAGCAACGACCAGGCCAGCGTGCAGTTCTCGTCGAACCAGCTGGAAGTGCGCCAGGCCCTGGAAAACGCGATCCCGCGCCTGCGCGAGATGATGAGCGAAAGCGGCATCGCGCTGGGTAATGCGACGGTCGACGCCGGCACGCCCGACCAGCGCCAGGCTTCGCAGGACGGCGAGCGCCGCGGCAACGGCGGCGCCGGCGGCCTGAACGGCAATGGCCGCGATGGCGGCGGCGATACGGCCGAGAGCGCACCGCGCGCGGCCCGCACCGTGGCGCTGGGCGAGCGCGGCATGGTGGATACCTTCGCCTGATTGCAACTACAGGACGTCATTCCCGCCTTCGCGGGAATGGCGTTTTTACGCTAACAAAAGACAGCCAGGCGACTAGCACGAGCAGGCCCGCAAGCCGCCTTTTTTCATTCCGTCATCACGCGCACACAACAATCGTGGAGAATGCCGCCTCTTCCGCCCTCTTTTCGCGGCTTGCCCAGGCGCATCTATCCGCGACAATGCCATAATGTCGTTCACCATCATAGGTAGCAGGTAATCTTGAAAGCGAATCCCAAAGCGAAGGCCGATCCGAAAGCGGATGCGGCAGATGCGGCCCCGGCGGGCTCGAAGAAGAAACTGATCATCATGATCGTCGCGGCGGTCCTGGTGCTCGGCGCCGGCGTGGGCGGCGGCTGGTATGTCAGCCAGTCCGGCGCGCATGCCGAGGAAGCGCCGGCCAAGGAAAGCAAGAAGAAGAAAAAGAAGGACGACGACGTCAAGGCCGAGTACGTGCCGGTCGAGGCCTTCACGGTCAACCTGCAGCCGGAAAACGGCGAGCAGTATTTGCAGGTACAGTTCACCTTGCAGATCGCCGGTCCGGAACAGGTCCAGCTCATCAAGGACAACATGGCCGTGGTGCGCAACCGCGTGCTGCTGCTCCTGTCCGGCAAGAAGGCCTCCGAGATCAGCACCGTCGAAGGCAAGCAGCAGCTGGCGGCCGAGATCCAGGCCGCCGTCAAGGAACCCTTCGAGAAGGACGGCGACGAACAGGAAGTGACCGACGTATTGTTTACCTCATTCATTATTCAGTAAGTCATCGATAAAGAAGCACCATGGCCGATAATTTCCTCTCACAGGAAGAAGTCGATGCCCTCTTAAAAGGGGTCAACGGCGATCAGGACGACATTGCGACGCCTGAAGACACCTCGGGGGTACGCACTTATAACCTGGCAACGCAGGAGCGGATCGTCCGCGGCCGCATGCCGACGCTCGAGATCATCAACGAGCGTTTCGCCAGGTATTTGCGGGTCGGCCTGTTCAACTTCCTGCGCCGCAGCGCCGAGGTCTCGGTGGGCTCGGTGCGGGTCTCGAAGTACAGCGAATTCATCCGCAACCTGGTGGTCCCCACCAACCTGAACCTGATCCACATGAAGCCGCTGCGCGGCACCGCGCTGATGGTCTTCGATCCGGGCCTGGTGTTCCTGCTGGTGGACAACCTGTTCGGCGGCGACGGCCGCTTCCACACCCGCGTGGAAGGCCGCGACTTTACCCAGACCGAGCAGCGCATCATCATGCGCATCCTCGACATCGTGTTCGAGGCCTATGCCAAGTCGTGGGAGCCGGTGTACCCGGTCGAGTTCGAGTACATCCGTTCCGAGATGAACACCCAGTTCGCCAACATCGCGACCCCGAACGAGGTCGTGGTGTCCTGCACCTTCACGATCGAGCTGGGCTCGGTGTCGGGCCAGATCCACTTCTGCATGCCCTACTCGATGATCGAGCCGATCCGCGACGCCCTGACCTCGAGCCTGCAGGGCGAGGCCCTGGAAGTCGACAAGCGCTGGGTGCGCCTGATGACCCAGCAGATCCAGGTGGCCGAGGTCGAGCTGGTGGCCGTGCTGGGCCACGGCAAGGCGAACTTCGACGAGATCCTGAACATGAAAGTGGGCGACGTCATCCCGCTCAGCGTGCCGGAAACCCTGCAGGCGACGGTGGACGGCGTACCCGTGATGGATTGCAGCTACGGCGTGCACAACGGCCAGTACGCGCTGAAGGTCGAGAAACTGCTCGCCAATAGCGACACGTTCAGCAAATAACCCATAGAATTGGCCAGGCGCAGCCGGCCGCAAGCAAACCAGGAGAACCACATGTCTGACACCCAGGACGACCAGAGCGGCCTCGACGACGATTGGGGCGCGGCGATTGCCGAGCAGGCCGCGGCCGAAGCGGCGGCGCTCGAGCGCCAGCAGCAGGCCGCCGCCGCGGCGCCGCCCGCTGCCGCCGCCGTGTTCAAGGATTTCTCGAACAAGGGCGCGCGCAACGAGACCCCGAACGACATCGACTTCATCCTCGACATCCCGGTCCAGCTGACGGTGGAACTGGGCCGCACCAAGATCGCCATCAAGAACCTGCTGCAGCTGGCGCAGGGCTCGGTGGTCGAGCTGGACGGCCTGGCCGGCGAGCCGATGGACGTGCTGGTCAACGGCTGCCTGATCGCGCAGGGCGAGGTCGTGGTCGTGAACGACAAGTTCGGTATCCGACTCACTGATATTATCACGCCATCGGAACGGATACGAAAACTGAATAAATGACAAAGCGCAACGTCGCGGTAACCGACATCGTAGGGTTGGCAGCTTCGCTGCCGACGCGTTCAGGCACAGCCGGCACGACCGGCAGACATGTGTTGACCGCGTCGGCGGCAAAGCCGCCAACCCTACGCGTTTTTGCGGCGGCGTTGCTGTTTGCCCCCCTGGCCGCCTGCGCAGCTCCACTGCCGGCTGAGCAAGCCGCGCCCGCCGTCCAGCAAACCACGCCCGCCCCCGCGCCCGTGCCGGCGCCGGCTCCGGTCCCCGAGGCGGCCGCTCCCGCCCCTGCCGCCCAGGAACCGGCCACCACCCCGCGCCGCGCCGGCGAAACCACCACCGGCCGCGTCCCGGCTCCCGCGCGCCCGGCACCATCGGTCTCCCCGGTCAACACCGCTCCCGTCCCGGCCCCGCTGCCGGCCGACGGCGCCCAGGTGCCCGCAGGGGTCACACCGCAAGCGCCTGTCGTCGCTCCCGCGCCCGCCCCGGCCGAACAGACCCCGCGCGCAGCCCTGCCGGGCTCGCCTTCCAGCCCCGCCGCCGGCAGCCTGATGCAGACCATCCTGGCCCTGGTCCTGGTGCTGGCCGTGCTGGCCGGCCTGGCCTGGTTCCTGAAGCGCTTCGCGCCCAAGATGATGGGCGGCGCCAACAGCAACCTGCGCATGGTCGGTTCGCTCAACCTCGGCGGACGCGAACGCATCATGGTGGTCGAGGTGGGCGACCAGTGGATCGTGGTCGGCGCCTCGCCCGGCCGCATCAACGCGCTGGCCACCATGCCGCGCCAGGCCGGCGTGGAGGGCGGCGCCACCGTGGCCGCCACGGGCGCCGCGCCGTCCGGCAGCTTCTCGGACTGGCTCAAGAACACGATCGACAAACGCAATGCGAAATAAGAAGACATGGCTGGCGCTGGCGACGGGGCTGATCGCCCTGCTGCCGCTGCTGGCGGCCGCCCAGCCCGGCATCCCGGCCTTCAACACCAGCGCGGCTCCGGGCGGCGGCACCCAGTATTCGCTGCCGGTGCAGACCCTGCTGCTGCTGACCTCCCTCACCTTCCTGCCGGCCGCGCTGCTGATGATGACCAGCTTTACGCGCATCATCATCGTGCTGTCGCTGCTGCGCCAGGCGCTCGGCACCCAGACCGCGCCGCCGAACCAGGTGATGGTCGGCCTGGCCCTGTTCCTGACCCTGTTCGTGATGGGGCCGACCTTCGACCGCATCTACACCGAGGCCTATGTGCCCCTGCAGGAGAACCGGATCCAGATGACCGAGGCCATGAACCGCGGGGTCATCCCCCTGAAGGAATTCATGGTGAAGCAGACCCGCCAGTCCGACCTGGCGCTGTTCGTCAAGATCTCGCGCACGCCGGCCCTGCAGGGACCGGAAGACATTCCGCTGCGCGTGCTGATCCCGGCCTTCGTCACCAGCGAGCTCAAGACGGCCTTCCAGATCGGCTTCGCCATCTTCATTCCCTTCCTGATCATCGACATGGTGGTGGCCTCGGTGCTGATGTCGATGGGTATGATGATGATGTCGCCCGCCGTGATCGCCCTGCCGTTCAAGCTGATGCTGTTCGTGCTGGTCGACGGCTGGCAATTACTGCTGGGCTCTCTGTCCCAGAGCTTCTACTGAGGGCCGACACATGACTCCCGAAAGCGTGATGACCATGGGCCGCACAGCCATGGAGGTGACCCTGATGGTGTCGGCGCCGCTGCTGCTGGTGGCCCTGATCATCGGCCTGATCGTCAGCATCTTCCAGGCCGCGACCCAGATCAACGAGGCGACCCTGTCCTTCATTCCCAAGCTGATCGGCATCTTCGTCGCCCTGGTGGTGGCCGGGCCGTGGATGCTGTCGGTGATGCTGGACTATATGCGGCAGGTGTTTACCGGGATTCCCGGTCTGATCGGGTAGCGAGCCCATGGCTGCGCTGCTTGAACGCGTCGGCGGCGGAGCCGCCGGCCCTACGGGATGCTGAGCCTGACGTCGGGGGAGATCAACGCCTGGATCGCGGGGCTGCTGTGGCCCCTGACGCGCATCCTGGGGCTGATCGCGGCCGCGCCGCTGTTCGGCAATGCGGGCGTGCCGGTGTCGGTCAAGGTCGCGCTGGGCGTGCTGCTGGCGGCTGTGATCGCGCCGATCGTGCCGGCCGTCCCGGCCATGGACCCGACCTCCTGGGCGGGCCTCCTGATCATCGTGAAGGAACTCCTGATCGGGGTGGCCATGGGTTTCGCCATGCGCATCGTGTTCGCCGCCATCGAATACGCTGGCGAAGTCTCCAGCATGACCATGGGCCTGGGCTTCGCCATCTCCTTCGACCCCAACACGCGCGGCCGCTCTGCGGCCGTGGCCCAGTTCATGTCGCTGGTGGCGACCATGGCCTTCCTGGCCGTGAACGCCCACCTGGCGCTGCTGGAAGCGCTGGCGGAAAGCTTCATCACCTTGCCCATCACCAGCACGCCCTTCTCGGGCAACGCGCCGCTGGAGCTGGTGCGCTGGGGGTCGCGCATCTTCTCGGCGGGGCTGCAGCTCTCGCTGCCGATCGTGGCCGCGCTCCTGATCACCAACGTGGCCCTGGGCATCCTGACCCGCGCCGCGCCCCAGCTGAATATCTTCGGCATCGGCTTCCCCGTCACCCTGGGTGTGGGTTTCCTGACCCTGAGCCTGGTCATGCCCTACCTGGGCACGCCCATCCTCAACCTGTTCAACCAGGGCATCGAGGCCGGACGCGCGATCCCGCGCGCCGGGGCGGTGCGGCCGGGCGCGGGGCCGCCGGCGCCGGCCGGTCCGGTGCAGCCGGCGCCGGGCTGACGCCCATTCCTCATGCCGGGATGCGGGCGACCACCTTGATCTCGAACTGGAAGCCGTAGAGCCAGGTTACGCCCACGGCCGTGGCGTTCGGGTACGGGGCTTCGCCCCAGTAGTCGCGCGCCACCTCCCAGATCCGTTCGAAGTGCGTGGCCGGATCGACGATGAAAAGGGTCACGTCCACCACGTCGTCGAAGCTGCAGCCGGCCGCGCCCAGCACCGCATTCAAGTTCTCGAAGGCGCGCCGCACCTGCCGGTCGAGCTCCGGTTCCGGCGTACCGTCCTCGCGGCTGCCGACCTGCCCCGACACGAACAGGAAGCCGCCCGAGCGTACCGCAGGCGAATAGCGGTTGATGTCATACAGTGCCTGGCGGCCCGGCGGGAATACCACGTCGCGTTTCGTCATTTGCAATCTCCAAAAAATCCAGCCTGCGGCTGGCTGACCTGAAGATTAGTCCTGGCGGCAGCGCCGATAAACGGGCAAGACGTATCAACACTGTTTGTATAATCCAAACAATCAACAGGGAAAGCAGGGAGAGGCCATGGACAGGTTCGATGCGATGCGCGCGTTCGTGCGGGTGGTCGAGGCCGGGAGTTTCACCAAGGCGGCCCAGACCCTCCACCTGAGCAGGACCAGCGTCACCCAACTGGTGCAGCAACTGGAGGCGCGCCTGCGCGTCAAGCTGTTGAACCGCACCACCCGCAAGGTGGGCGTGACGGCGGACGGCGCCGCCTACTACGAACGCGTCGTACGCGTCCTGGCCGAACTGGAGGAGATCGAGACCGGCCTGCCGAACGCCGCGGCCTCCCCCAAGGGCGAGCTGCGCGTGGACGTGCCGAGCCCCTTTGCCAGCATGATCCTGGTGCCGGCCCTGCCCGACTTCCATGCCCGTTATCCCGACCTGCAGCTCGACCTGGGCGTCAGCGACCGCATGGTGGACCTGATCGGCGACAACGTGGACTGCGTGGTGCGCGGCGGCGAGCTGGGCGACCAGTCGCTGGCGGCGCGCCATGTGGCCGACCTGCGGCTCGGCGTCTACGCCGCTCCCGCCTACCTGGCGCGCGCCGGCGTGCCTGGCCACCCGGAACAGCTGCACGATGCGCAGCACCGCATCGTCAGCTTCCGCTCTCCGCGCACCGGCTCCGCCTTCCCCTACGCGCTGGAACGCGGCGGCCAAAGCGTCAGGGTGCACGGACGGCACGTGGTGGCGATCGACGAAGGAAACGCTTATCTCGCCGCGGGACTGGCTGGCCTGGGCGTGCTGTGGCTGCCGGAGTACATGGCGAAGGCGCAGGTCGCGAACGGCGGCTTGACGCGGCTGTTCGAAGACTGGCATATCGCCCCCATGCCCCTGTATGTCGCCTATCCGCCGAACCGGCATGTCAGCAAGAAGCTGCGCGTGTTTATCGACTGGATCGCCGCGCTGATGGCCGCGCATGCGCCCGTGATCCGCCAGGGCGGCGCGCCTGCGCAAGACTCCTGACAGGATCTGTCAGTGCCTCGCCTTAGCATTGCCTTCTGATCAATCTTGCGGAGACGGCAATGCAGCTCTACCACAACCCCCTTTCGTCCAACGCCCGCCGCGTCACCATGACGGCCGCGCATCTCGGCATCCGTCTCGACAGCATCGAAGTCAACCTGATGCGCGAAGACGACCGGCGCCGCCTGGAAGAACTCAATCCCAACGTCAAGGTGCCGGTGCTGGTGGACGGCGAGCTGGTGCTGTGGGAATCCTGCGCCATCATGCACTACCTGGCCGACAGCAAGCCGGACCAGTCGCTCTACCCGCGCGGCCTGGTGCCGCGCACCTGCGTCAACCGCTGGATGTTCTGGGCCTGCCAGCATTTTTCGCCGGCGATCGGCGTCATCGTGTGGGAGCAGGTGTGGAAGAAGCTGGTCGAGGGCGACGCGCCGGATCCGCGCGAGCTGGCGCGCGGGACGGCCGACCTGAAGCGCGCAGCGGCCGTGCTCGACAAGCACTTGTCCGAGCGCGAGTGGCTGGTCGGCGGCTGCGTCACCCTGGCCGAGTATGCCGTGGCGGCGCCGCTCATGTACATGGAACAGGCCAGCTTGCCGCTGGACGACACGCCGCATCTGCTGGCCTGGTTTGCACGGGTGCGGGAGTTGCCGGCGTGGCGCCACACCACGCCGGTGTGGTAAATACGCCCGCCCCTGCCTGGTCAGGAATGCGCGCAGCCTCAAACGAGTTCCAGTTCGATCCCCCGCAGGACGGCGCGCACGCGGTCGCGCACGCCCAGCTTGGACAAGATGCTCGACACGTGGTTCTTCACCGTGCCCTCGCTGACGCCGAGGATGGCGCCGATCTCGCCGTTGCTCAGCCCGCCAGCCATCAGGGCCAGGATCTCGATTTCACGGCGCGTCAGCTCGCCCCCGGCCCCCACCCCGGCGGCAGCGCTTCCCGCCTGCGCGCGCTGGTAGGACGAGCGTACCCGCTCGGTCAGGGCGGGCCGGAACAAGGTGGCCCCTTGCGCCACCGAGCGTACGCCATCCGCGAGCCGTTCCAGCGAGATGTCCTTCAGCAGGAAGCCGCGCGCGCCGGCGCGCATCGCCTCGAACAGCACCGCGTCGTCGTCGAAGGTGGTCAGCATGATCGTCGGCGGCAGGGTCGCTGGCGGACTGCGCAGCAACGCGAGCCCATCGCAGCCGGGCATGCGCACGTCGAGCAGGAGCACATCCAGGCTCGCCGTGGCCAGCATGGCGCGCGCCGCCTCGCCGTCGGCGGCTTCCGCGACCACGCGGATATCCGGGGTCAGGTCCAGCAGCCCGCGGATACCGCTGCGCACCAGGGTCTGGTCGTCGACCAGTCCGACGCGGATCATGCCCCGCCCCAGGCGTGCGGCAGGCGCATTTCCAATGCGAAGCCGTCGCCGCCGCCGTGCCGGTAGCTCAGCGCGCCGCCCAGGTCCGCCAGGCGTTCGCGCATGCCGCGCAGGCCATTGCCTTCGGTGGCGCAGGGCTTGCCGCGGCCGTCGTCGGCCACGCGGGCGACCGTCATGCCCTCGCGCGCCTCGAGCACGATCGTCAAGCACCCAGCCTGCGCATGGCGCAGGGTGTTCGTGACGGCCTCCTGGATGCAGCAGAACAGCGCGTGCGCCGCCGGCGCCGGGTGGCGCGCGGCCTCGGCGTCGATGCGCAGGTCGACCTTCAGCCCGGGCAATCCGGCGCACAGCATCCGCAAGGCCTGTGCCAGGTCGATCGCACGGTCCTCGCGCGTGCTCGTGACAACGCTGCGCACCTGGGCCAGCAAGTCGTGGCTGACATCGCGCGCCGTCGGCAGCGCGGGCGGCGCGGTGCTGCCCGCCTGGCGCAGCGCCAGGTCGAGGTGCAGGTTCAGCGCCGTCAGGTGATGGCCGACCATGTCGTGCAGGTCGCGTGCGATACGCATGCGCTCGGCGCCGCGGACGGTGTCGGCCAGCAGCGACTGGGTGGCCAGTACCTGCGCGTGGGCCGCGGCCAGGGCCTGGCGCGTGCGGCGCTCGTACAGGACCAGCCGGCCGACCAGCGCGAAACCGCCGACGACCACGACGCGCTCGGCGCACAGGTAGCCCAGCAAGGGCCACCGCGGCGGCTGCGCCAGGCGCTGCGACAGGTCGAGCACCAGCAGCAGGTCGACGCCGGCGCCCAGCAGGTACTGGATCGCCAGCCAGGCAAGGGCCTGGCGCAGCGGCAGCAGCATGGCCAGCTGCACCGCGACCAGCAGGTGGAAGGGGATCGAATCCAGCGCCAGCGCGCAGGCCATCTGCACGGCCAGCAAGCTTGTACGCCGCCGCGCCGGGCGGGTCGCGCAGGCGACGGCGGCGCAAGCCACGGCAAGCGCGGCCACCACCGTCTTCGCCAGCGCATAGGCCTGGAAGACCGGCAGCTGCCGCGCCTCGCCAGGCGCCTTCAGCCATTCGAGCGGTCCGACCACCCAGGCCAGCGCGGCCAGGCCGATCGGGTTGTGCAAGGGCGCCCGTTCCACCCCGGCGGTCAGGACCGCGGCGATGTCCAGGCCGGCGAACAGCAGCGCGGTCGCGAGGGCGAGTGTCCAGGGTGGGATGGCGGGCATGCGTCTGGCGGCGGGCGCGGGTGTCATTGTTCGAATGGCAATTTTGGGAGCTGCATTCTCGCAGATGACCTGGAGAAAGTCTGCCCCTTCCTCGCCGCCGGCGTCAGAAGCCGAACTGGAGTCCGACCTGGGCGCGGTTCTGTACGAAGCTCCGGCTGCCTTCGCGTACCCGGCCGTAGTGTTCCAGTTCCGCCGTCAAGGCCACTTTTTCGCTAAGGCGCCAGGCGGCGCCCACGCCCACCATCGCCTTCACCGCGCTCACGTCGAAGTCCTGTGCGCCGGCGCCGGCGAGCTCGAACCGGTTGCGCGCCACACCGAGCTTGGCGAACAGGTCGACCGATGCGCTGACGGCGACCTTGCCGCGCAGCGCCGCATAGAAGGCGCTCATTCCGGCCTTCGGATCGGCGGCGGCGCCGAACTGCGCCTTGTCGAAGCGGGGCTTGCTGCTCGTGCCCGCGTAGCCGCCTTCGATGGCGAAGTGCTCGCTCAGCGGGTAGCCGGCGTAGGCCTTGAAGGCGATGCCGTCGTTATGGTGTTCGATACGCTGGCCAGCGCCGTTCATGACGCCGGCCTTCGAGGGACCGAGGGTAAAGCCGGCATACGCGCGCTCTTGCGCATGGGCCGCGCTCGTGCCGGCGAGGATGAGGAAGAAGACGGCTGCGTGGACAATCTTGTGCATGAATGGTTTTTCCCGTTCTGGTTGAATCGCGGCGCCACCAAGGCGCGGCGAGTGAACGGATTATCGGGAGCCGCGCCGGCGCCCGCATGTGCCGGAAGTCAGGGTGTCATGCGGCCAGGGTCGCGGCATCGCGGGGGCGGAGGCTTTCAGCGGAAAATCCGGTGTCTCCACCCTCCGGGGGCATATTTGCCGCCTTCAAATAGTGATAATGTGACTGTTTTCACCATGCGAGGAGGCGATCATGTTCAAGAAACTGGCGGCGGAAGCACTGGGCATCAGCGATATCGGCATCATCGTCGGGCCGGCGGACTACAGCAAGGTCGATGCGGACGATTACCTGTTCAACGAGGACGGGGAACAGATCTTTTTCCTCATCAAGAGCAAGAAGGACGAGTACTGCTTCACGAACCTGGCGCTGATCCATGTCGACGGCGACTCGGCCGTCTCGTCGAAGCGCTCGATCAAGCGCTACGACTACGCCTCGCACCTGATCTCGAACGTCAGCATCGAGACCGCGGGCACCCTGGACATGGACGTCGAGCTCAAGTTCAACGTCGACAACACGGTGTTCTCGATCGACGTGAAAAAGGCCTTCATCGAACAGCTCAAGGACATCTACAAGGCCTTGATCTCGATCGGCAAGCAGCAGCGGCGCGATGCCGTATGCCGCGACAATGCCTTACGCGCGCTGGACGCCACGGCATCGGTGCACAAGCTGAACATCGCCTCGGCCGAAGGCGCCCTCGCCGGCCATTACGGCGAACTGCTGGCGGCCTTGAACACGGCGATGCTGGAAACGCATACCAAGCGCGATTTCAGCGACGTGTTTACCAAGTACATCCACAACTGAATCCGACAACGACAACGCCCGGTCCGCTCTCGCGGGCCGGGCGCCGGGCCTGGTTATCGGTGGTCAGAGGTAGTTGAACAGCGACAGCCCGGACATCGTCTTGAACGACATCTGCGCCGCCTGCAGGGTGGTCTGCTGCTGCTGGAAGTCCGAGATCGCCTTGACCACGTCGAGGTCCTGCAGGTCCGACAGGGTGCTGGCGTAATGGATGTTGAGGTCGTCGCCGGCGCTGTCCAGGTAGTCGAGTTCCTTCAGGTGGGCGCCCACCGAGGCCTGCACCGTCAGCACGTTGTCGTGCGCCGACTTGAGGTTGTCCATCGCCGTGTTCAGCTGGTTGGTCAGGGCCGCCTTGCCGCTCGAGCCCTCGGCCGGCGAACGCAGGGCCGCGATCAGGTCGGTCACGGTGGTGAACACCGACTGCTTCTCGCTCGGCTGCACGGTGAAGGTGTCGCCGTTGGCCGGCGCGCCCTTGATGTCGAAGGACAGGCCGTCGAAGGAAATCGTCTTGCCCGCTTCGTAGGGCTGGTTGCTCAGGACCGCGGTCGGCGGCACGGTGGTGTTGTCGTTGACGGTATAGGTCGTGACGGCTGGCGTGCCGGTGACGGTGAAGCTGAGGGCGTAGTCGTGGCCGGTCAGGGCCGTGCGGTCGCTGACCGAGCCCGACGAGATGATGGCCGCGCCCGTGTTGGCCGATGCCGCCTGGGTCTGGAAGGTCCCGTTGCCAGTCGGGATCGCTTCGAACACGGCGCTGCCGGACGCCGACAGCGGGACCTTGCGCGAGGCCGCCACCTGCAGCTGCCGCTGGCCCTGGTCGCCCTGGTACTGGGCGCCGCCCGGGGTGCGGTTGAAGGGCTGGGTATTGGCCATGTAGCCCGAGAACAGGTAGCCGCCCGCGCCGTCGGTGGTGTTGGCCACGCCCAGCAGGTCGTCCAGGCGCCCTTCCAGTTCGGTCGCGAGCGCCTCGCGGTCCTTCAGCACCATGGTGCCGTTGCCGGCGTTGACAGCCAGCTGCTGGATGTCCTGCAGCAGGTCGCCCGTATCCTGCAGGGTCGACTCGACATGCGACAGCGTCGAACGCGCGTTGGTGCGGTTGGTGGCGAACTGGGTGTTCATCTCCTGTGCCTGGCTTACTTCGAGCGCGCGCGCCGATGCCACCGGATCGTCGGCCGGGGTCAGGATGCGGCGCTCGGTCGCCAGCTGCATCTGGGTGCGCGCGATGTTGCTCTGCAGCGTGCCGAGCTGGTTGGTGGCGGTGTTGAAGATGTTCAGGGTACTGATGCGCATAGGTTACTCCGGATTCACTCCACAATCCTTAACGGCCGATCGACAGCAGGGTGTCGAAGATGGTGCCGGCGATCTGCATCACCTTGCCGGCCGCCTGGTAGGCCTGCTGGTACTTGATCAGGTTGGTCGCTTCCTCGTCCAGGTTCACGCCCGAGACGTCGCTGGCCGCGCCTTGCGCCTGGGCCAGCAGCGCCTCGCCGGCCTTGGCGTTGACCTGCACTTCACGCGTCTTGTTGCCGACCGTGCTGACCAGCTGGGCATAGGACGACTGCAGGGTCGCGCTGCCGTTGTTGAAGATGTTCTTGGTCTGCAGGTCGCCCAGCAGGCCGATGTTGCGGGTGTCGCCGCTGCCGCCGCTATTGGCGGCGATCTGGAAGGTGTCGCCGTTGCCCGGCGCGCCGGTCATGGTCACGCTGACGCCGCCGAAGCTGTAGGTAGCGCCGTTGGTGAAGGGCACGTTGGCTGCCGGGGCCGGGTAGTTCGTCACCGCGCCGTTGGTGCCGGTCACACTGACCGCCAGGCCGGCCGGGAAGCCCGTCATCTGGCCGGTGGCGCCGTCGTAGGTCAGGGTCACCGGCATGGCCGGGGCCGAGCCCAGGAAGTCGCTGTCGACCTTGCCTTCGCTGATCTTGCCGGTACCGGTATTGGTGAGCGGCGCGCTGGTGGCGATCGGCGCCGCCGCCGCGATCTGCGACACGTCGTTGGCCAGCACCTTGAAGTTGGCCGCGCCATCGATGGTCGGGCGCACCAGGAAATTGTCGCCGGCCTGGGCCAGGCCCGAGACGGTGAACTCGACCCCGTCGATCACCTGGGTGGTGCCGGCCGCGTTGTAGGGCGTGATCGCGGTCGAGGTGTTGTCCGACAGGCGGATCACATTGTAGTTGGTACCGTCGAACTCGACCTTGTAGTCGCTGTCCTTGAGCAGGCTGGGATCCGTCACCTGGGCCGCGACCTGGGTGGTCGAGGCGGTGGCATTGTTGATGTTCTTGCCGACGAAGGCCGGCGACTCGGCAAAGAAGTCGGCGCCCGGCTGACCGTTCGCGTCCAGGCCCAGCTTGTGCTGCTTGTTGAATTCGATCGCCATGCCGAGCGCGACCTTGCCGAGCGCGCTCTGGGCCGGGTCGAGGGTGGTGACGCGGAAGTCCAGCGCGCCGCCGAGTTCGCCGCCGCTGAGGGCGCCGTCCGGCAGCACCGAGACCTTGTTGCCGACCACATAACCGACTTCGAGGCGGGTCAGGTCGGTCGGCGACTTGGTGGCCGCCAGCTGGAAGGCCTGCTGTCCCACCACCAGCGGCTGGCCGCTGCCGATCGACACCGTCAGGCTGTTGTTGTCGCCCGGGGTGACGGTGGCCTTGACCTGCTTGTTCAGCTCCAGCACCAGCTGGTCGCGCTTGTCGAGCAGGTCGTTGGGCGCGCGCTGCTCGGTGGTGGCGAAGTTGCCGATCTGTTCATTGAGCTGGGCGATCTGCTGGGCGTAGGAATTGATGACGTTGACGCTGGCTTCGATCGTGGTATTGACGCCTTCGCGGATCTCGCCCAGGCGCGCGTCGAGCGACTGGAAGCGGGTCGCCATGGTGTCGGCGCTCGAGAGCATGGCCTGGCGCGACGGGATCGAGGCGCGGTTGGCGGCCATGTCCTGCACGCCCTTGAAGAAGCCCTGCAGGGCCGGCGACAGGCCGGCGGTCTGGTCGGCCAGCAGGTTGTCGATCTGCGAAATCTGCGAGTAATACGATTCCAGGCCGCTCACGCTGGCCTGGGCGGTGCGCACCTGGGTGTTCAGGAATTCGTCGCTGTAGCGCTTGATCTGGGCGATCTGGGTGCCGGTGCCCATGAAGCCGACGCTGCCCATGTCGAGCGCGGTCGTGGTCGATTGCACCACGCCCTGGCGGCTGTAGCCGGGCACGTTGGCGTTGGTGATGTTGTGGCCGGTCGTGGACAGGCCCGCCTGTGCCGCGAACAGGCCGCTCTTGCCAATGCTGAGTAGGTTACCGGCCATGTTGTCTTCTTTCTCTCACTCTCTACGTTGACGGCAGCTTTTTCGGAAACTTGATGGATCTTCGATCAACATCGGTCCGGTCAGGCCAGCGAATTCTTGATGATGCGGGTCAGCTTGGCGGCGTAGTTCGGGTCGGTCGCATAGCCGGCGCGCTGCAGGCCGTGGGCGAAGGCGGCCGCATCGCCGCCGCTGGCCAGCACTTTTTCATAGCGCGGGTTCTTGGACAGCATGTTGGCGTAGTCCTTGAACGATTCCGCCGGCGAGTCGTAGGCGCGGAACTTCTCGACCTTGGTGTGCGGGCGGCCGTTGACGTACTCGGTCGTGACCGAAGTGGCAACCTTGCCTTTCCAGCCAGGACCGGCCTTGATGCCGAACAGGTTGTGGCTGTTGCTGCCGTCGGCGTTGCGGATCATGCGCTTGCCCCAGCCGCTTTCCAGCGCCGCCTGGCCGAGCATGAACTTGGCCGGCACGCCGGTGGCGCGTTCGGCTTCGGCCGCATGGACGTGCAGCTTTTCCTGGAACGAACGCACATGCGGCGCCTGGAT